>CAJMQA010000001.1 GCA_905215395.1 uncultured bacterium
CTTCATGGGATCGACGGTAATCCCCTCGACCTTTTGTCCCCCCCCGGCTTCACCTCCTCCCCGGCTGCGGTCGGTATAACTTAAAGAAATCTGATTATCCAAACGCAGCCGTTTGCTGGGAAAAGCCGTCAGATTCGTCATAACATTCATGCGCTGAAAGTCGCTGTTATACATGATTCCCTCTTCTTTGTAATATCCGGCTCCGATCATATAACGGAATTTTTCACTTCCACCGGAGGCCTGGAGATTGGCATTCAAAATTTTCCCCGTACGGTATGCGTACCTCCACCAATCGGTGGAATTATTGTAAAAGTCATTCAGACTGTCCTGTAAAGCCCAGGCATTCTGGGCAGCATTGGCATCTCCCCGGAACCAGTTGATCATAGGAGCATTGATCAGGTCGCCCTTGTATTTATAAATATCGTCGATAGAGGTCGGCATTTTCCAGCATCCATCTGAATCCAGATAAGGATATACGGTATTTTTCAGAGCTTGCAGATTCCAGCGCCGCTCTATATTCCCTCCGGTTTGCAAAGGCGTCTCAGGCAACCAGGTGGCCGAATATGAAGCATTCGCCGTAAAGCGGGCCTGCCCGGCACGCCCCTTTTTGGTGGTGATCAAGATAACGCCGTTTCCGGCTCTGGAACCATAGATCGCTGCAGAAGCAGCATCTTTCAGCACTTCGATGGACTCGATCATCGAAGGGTCGATGTCCGAAAGGGTATTGGTGCCCGTTATCGGGGAGGTGAACGATTGCATAGGTACTCCATCGACAACATACAAGGGAGTTCCATACTTCCGGTCCGCCCCTTCATTGGTTTCGCTATCGAAAATGGAATTATATCCCCGGATGGCCACAATCGCACCGCCTCCGCCGGGAGAACCCGACATATTGTTAACCTCCACCCCCGCCATATGCCCCTGCAACAGACTCTCCAGGCTATGGGTAGGGAGTTCCTTGATATCCTCCGCCTTCACCGAAGAAATGGCACTCACCATGGTTCGTTTCTTCTGCGAACCGTATGCAATGACCTGCACCTCATCCAAGGCTGCCACATTCTCCTCCATCTGGACCACCAAAGGTTTTGCACAGGTAAAAGGAACTTTCTTATCCTTATAGCCAACGAAAGTAAAAAACAGGACACCTTTTTCCATCGGTAAACGCATCGTAAAATTTCCGTCCACATCCGAGGCTACCCCCAAAGTAGTTCCTTCAAGCCGGACTGTGACCCCCGGCAGGGATTCATTTTTCTGATTCAGTACACATCCTTTGACTATATACTCCTTTACCTGTTGTTTCTGCTGTTGGTCCTTCCGGAAAAGAATAATGACTTTATCGACCACCCGGAATGAAAATCCTGTTCCTTCCAGACAACGATCCATAATCTCTTCCACTGTGGCGCCCTTCATGTTCAGGGTGATATCGGAAATCTTGTTGACAGCATCATCGTCAAAGAAAAAACTGAATTCCGACTGCCCCCGGATCGCATTCATCACTTTTTCAATCGTCACATTTTTCAGATCCAAATCCAGCTTTACCTGCTGGGAATAGACCGAAGCCACCGATTGTAAAACCGATAAACAGGTTAAAAAAATGCTTAATTTCATAATCATTAAATTTTTACGCCATCCCCAACCGGGGAAATGACCTGCTTCTCCATTTTTTTTCATAAATTTGTTGTGTTTAAGAATAAAATAAACAATCTCAGAGGGCAGCCATTGACGCAAACAAGGGCTGTCCTCTTTTATTTTGCCATGATAGTAACCGTACGTCCCTTTATTTGAAAACCGACACGCCCATTCTGTCCGATAATATTCAGCAATTGATGAAAATCCCCCATTCTTGGCATATCGCCGGTAAAGCGGATATCTTTCACCGATTCATGCTGATAAAACACCGTAAGATCATACCAACGTCCCAGGGTATTCAGCAACTCTTCCATCCGGGTATTCCGGAAAACAAAACGCCCGTCTTTCCAGGCTGTATAGAGATAAGTATCCACTGCCTGTTTCTGCAAATCACCCGAATTTTTATCCACGCATCCCTGTTCTCCGGGAATGAGATACATCTGCCGTTTTTTCTTTTCCGAACTCATACGGACACTCCCATTTACCAGAGTTGTAACCACCTCGTTTTCATAAGTATTGACATTAAATTCTGTTCCCAGCACCTCGATTCCGGCTTCCTCTGCATGGACAACAAAAGGATGTTCTGCGTCATGTCTTACCTGAAAATAAGCCTCTCCCTCTACAAACACCTCCCGTTTCTCCCCTGTAAAATTCACCGGATAACGCAATTTACTCTCCGAATTCAGCCACACCCGGGTCCCGTCACTTAAAGTCAGGACATATTCCGCCCCTCTTGGGATCTCCAGTTGATTATAAACCAGCTCCTGTTCAGTAGTTTCCGGCAGAGAAACAGGAGTATAAGACAAGACCTTGTTCCCTGCATCCACCAAAGTACCGTCAGATTCCTTCACACAGAGACTATCGGTAAGAAAGATACGCTCACCGTTCCCCAAAGTCAATACCGGCAGTTGATGTGCAACGGTAACAGCCTGCGCGAACGGATATTCTTCCTTCTTCTCTCCGATGAAATACCAGGCAGACCATCCGGCTGTCAAAGGCAACAGAATCATGGCAGCATACTTCATCAGACGCCTTCGCACAAAAGTTTTCCGCTCCGGCATCCGCGTCCTGAGAAATTCCTGGCAATCTGCCTGCCAATCTATCGACCGGGCTTGCTCTATTTTAGACTCTAAAAATCCGGTTGTTTTATATCTTTCATATAATTTCCTGTTGCGCGGAGATTCCTTTATCCATCGATCGAGTATATCCTGCTCTCCCGGAGATAAGTCTTCCCTGAATGATTTTACCAGAAGTTCTGCCAAACGAAATATTTTCTTTTCCTGTCCCATATTTTTATTGTGTCTCTATATACAAGACCCCTAAAGCAGAGAAAAGAGGGAGTGAAATAATAAAAAAATGAAAATTAATTCTATTTTAATAAACTTGTACAGATAAAAAATATATTCTATTTTTACTACTTTCATTACTTTACGTACATAGATATTGATGTCAGACCATTCATTCCAGTTAAATAATATAAACTGCTATGACGACGCTGGAGTCAGCCTGTTGTTCGAACGATATTACATCCCTCTGGTATTGTTCGCGCAGAGCTATGTGCAGGATGAAGAAGTAGCCAAAGATACCGTACAGGATATTTTTTGTTTACTGATTGAAGATCAGAAAAAATTTCTGAGTGTCGAGAATCTGAAAGTATATCTTTACAATGCAGTCAGAAACAAATGCCTGAAACACATCCGCCACGAAGGAGTCAAAGGACGTTATCAGCACTACATTCAATATTCAGAAAAAGAAGCAGAAGAGTATTATGAACGGATACTGGAAGAAGAGGTCTTTCTGCAACTCAACAAAGCGATCCTCGAATTGCCGGAACAATGTAAAAAAGTATTTCTCCTGACCCTGGAAAAAAAAGGAAATGCTGAAATTGCTCAAATCCTGGGAATGAGTATAGAAACCGTCAAATCACATAAAAAAACAGGAAAAAAACTGCTGTACGCAAGATTAAAGGATATACTCCCCATCACCATACTTATGTTTTTCTTATCCGATCCGGAGGACAAAAAGTAAAAAACCCCTTGCAGATCACAAAAATTCTGAATTATTATTGCAGTAATATTTTTGTAATACCTTTGAGTTTTTTACTTTTACGCTCGCTAAATATCGAATCAAAAAAAGCAGAAAATGAATCATGGTATCTTCGAATTACTGAAGCTCGTAGGATCATTAGGATTATTCCTCTACGGGATGAAGTTAATGAGTGAATCCCTTCAAAAATTAGCCGGAAATAAAATGCGGCAGATTCTGACAGCCATGACTTCCAACCGTATTACCGGTGTTCTTACAGGTTTATTCATCACAGCTCTTATCCAAAGTTCTTCTGCCACCACAGTTATGGTTGTCAGCTTTGTAAATGCCGGACTGCTGGACCTGGTCGGTTCTATCGGAGTGATTCTGGGAGCCAATGTCGGAACCACTATTACCAGTTGGCTAGTCGCTGTCCTGGGATTGGGAGAATTCAGCATGAGTGATCTGGCCCTGCCGATCATCGGTTGTTCACTTCCTCTTTTATTTTCTAAGAAACGTTCCCGGAAAAACTGGGGAGAGATGTTTATCGGATTCGGTCTTCTATTCCTGGCATTACGTTTCCTGCAAGATTCCATGCCGACCAATTTACACGATTATCCCGGAGTCGGTGACTTTATTCAGAACATCAGTTTTCTTGGATTCCGTTCCTGGGTCATATTCTTGTTAATAGGTGCTGTACTGACCACCGTATTCCAATCTTCATCGGCAACCGTAGCCCTGACGCTGGTCATTTGCTCAAAAGGCTGGATTGGTTACGAAGATGCAGCTGCTATGATCATGGGAGAAAACATCGGAACCACCATCACAGCTAATATCGCAGCAGCAGTTGCCAATATACAGGCCAAACGTGCTGCCTTAGCCCACTTTATCATTAATGTATTCGGGGTCATCTGGTTATTTGCCATTTTTACCCCCTTTCTGCATTTCATCGGTGATCTGTCCGTTACTCTGCACCTTTCCACATATAACCCTATTTACTCGGATCCACGTTTGCTGAATGAAGCTTTCTCTCCGGAAGCCAGAGCAGGAGTATTGGCATCCATCAATGCTGCAATGCCGTTAGTGTTATCGCTTTTCAACACCTTAGCCAAAGGCATCAATGTCACCATATTGATCTGGTTCACCCAAATCATCGCCAAAGCTGTCAGCCGGATTATTCCACCGAAAGACGGGGATGAAGTATTTACACTCAAACATATCAAAATCGGTTTGCTCTCAACTCCGGATGCTTCCTTATTCCAGGCCAAACAGGAAATCTCTCTCTATGGCCGGAATACACTGGAGATGTTCCACCAGATGGTACAGGCGTTTGATATGCCCAAGGGAGAATTTGAAAAAGAATTCGATAAATTACAAAAAATGGAGGACGAAAGCGATCAGGTTGAAATCGATATTGCCGATTACCTGACCAAAGTTTCTGAATCCCGTCTGACATCCGAAAATTCTCAACGGGTCAGAGCTATGTTTAAAATAGTTTCTGAAATAGAAAGCGTTGCCGATTCTGTATTAAATATCACAAAAGCCATTTTCAGAAGAAATGAACAAGGAATAATTTTTCCGGAAGAGCTGAGCAACAAGCTGAAACACATGATGGCTTTGGTGGATGAATCTATCCTCATCATGTGCACCAATCTGGCTACGGAGTACACTGCCGTCAATGCAAAAAAGGCATATGAACTGGAACAGGCTATTAACGATTACCGTACAATCCTCAAACAAGAACACTTGATGGCCATTGAAGAAAAACGTTATGATTATTCCACCGGAATTCTATACAATGACATGTTTTCTGAATGTGAAAAAATCGGAGATTATACCATCAATGTAACGGAGGCAATGAAAGAAATCGGTCATGAGGCATAAAGCCCGGAAATAATAAACACAAACATAATTTTATACATTTTATATGGATTATGATCTTTTTGATTTCCTGAAACTCATCGGTTCCCTCGGGGTATTTCTTTTCGGTATGAAACTGATGAGCGAAGCCCTGCAAAAAGTCGCAGGAGCCCGGATGCGCCATATTTTATCGGCAATGACCTCCAACAGAGTAAAAGGTGTCATTACAGGGCTTTTAATTACGACCATCATACAGAGTAGTTCCGCGACTACAGTTATGGTGGTCAGTTTTGTTAATGCAGGTCTGCTAAACCTGGTAGAATCTATCGGGGTGATCATGGGGGCCAATGTAGGAACCACCGTAACAGCCTGGATGATTTCTATCCTGGGCTTCAAAATCAGTATGGCAGAAATTTCTTTACCCATGATCGGTCTCTGTCTGCCCCTTTTATTCTCCAATAAACGATCCCGGAAAAGTTGGGGGGAACTGATTATCGGTTTCGGTTTACTTTTCATCGGCTTGGAATTTCTGAAAAACTCCATGCCCAATCTGGACGAAAATCCGGAAATCTTCACTTTTTTACAGGAATATGCCGACATGGGATATGCCTCCTACATCCTCTTTATGCTGATCGGTACTGTACTGACCATCCTCATCCAATCCTCCTCTGCAACCATGGCCCTTACCCTGGTTATGTGTGCGAACGGCTGGATCAGTTACGAGATAGCTGCTTCCATGGTATTGGGTGAAAATATAGGAACCACCGTAACAGCCAATCTGGCTGCCGTCGTGGCCAATACTACTGCTAAAAGAGCCGCTCTTGCCCACTTTGTTTTCAACGTATTCGGAGTGATCTGGGTACTATCCATCTTCCCTCTTTTTTTAAGCTGGGTTGAAAAATTAAGCGGATTATTAGGAATAGGTGATCCGGCCACGGACATCAACGCTGTACCCATGGCCCTCTCTCTCTTTCATACGCTTTTCAATGTCGCCAATGTTCTGATTCTGATATGGTTTACCAAACTGATAGCCCGTCTGGTGACCAAACTCATCCCGATGAAAGAGACCGGAGAAGATGCATTCACCCTGAAACACATTAAAATCGGTTTACTCTCAACCCCTGATGCCTCTTTGTTTCAGGCCAAACAGGAAATTACACTGTACGGGAAAAATACCCGGGACATGTTCCATAAAGTGACGGAATGCCTGGAGCTACCTTCCAAGGACTTTGAAAAATCTTTCACCAATCTGGTGAAAATGGAAGACGAAAGCGACAATGTTGAAATTGAAATCGCGAATTACCTGACAAAGGTATCCGAATCCAAACTATCGACTGAAAATTCACAGCGGATCCGGGCTATGTTTAAAATTGTATCGGAAATAGAGAGTATTGCCGATTCTTCCCTGAATGTCGCCAAAGCCATCAACCGGCGGAATGATCAAAATGTAGTCTTTCCGGAAGAACTGACCAACAAACTGAAACACATGTTTGCCCTGATTGAAGAAACTTTGAATATCATGTGTATCAACCTGAACATGGAATACCGGGAAGTCAACGCCAAAAAAGCTTACGAACTGGAACAGGCAATCAATGACTACCGGACCATCCTAAAACAGGAACATTTACTGGCAATCGAAGAAAAACGTTACGATTATTCCACTGGAATCCTGTACAATGACATGTTCTCCGAATGTGAAAAGATCGGCGACTATGCTATCAATGTAACTCAGGCCATCAAAGAAATCGGACACGGCGAATAATTTTTCATTTATAATACTACTTTTGCAACTTAAACAATTAGGATAAATTATGGCACAGGAAGATGTATTTAAAAAATTAGTTGCCCATTGTAAAGAATATGGGTTTGTATTTCCCTCTTCAGATATATATGATGGTTTAGGTGCGGTATATGATTACGGACAGTACGGAGTGGAACTAAAAAACAATATCAAACGGTACTGGTGGGAATCTATGGTACGCCTCCATCAAAACATCGTAGGCATCGACTCTGCTATTTTTATGCATCCGACTATCTGGAAGGCTTCCGGTCATGTGGACGCATTTAATGACCCTTTGATCGATAACAAAGATTCCAAAAAAAGATACCGTGCGGACGTCCTGATTGAAGATCAGATTGCCAAATACGACGAGAAAATTGAGAAAGACGTAGAAAAAGCCCGCAAACGCTTTGGGGAGAAATTCGACGAAGCCCTTTTCCGTCAGACCAATCCCCAGATTTTGGAACATATCCGGAAACGGGATGCCCTGCATGAAAGAATGAGCAAGGCACTGAATGACGGCGATCTGAATGAGGTGCGCCAAATCATCATTGACGAAAAAATTGTATGTCCGATTTCCGGGACTTGTAACTGGACCGAAGTACGGCAATTCAATCTGATGTTTGCCACCGAAATGGGCTCTACTGCTGAAGGAGCCAGTAAAATATATCTGCGTCCTGAAACGGCACAGGGCATTTTTGTCAATTTCCTGAATGTTCAGAAGACCGGACGTATGAAAATTCCTTTCGGAATAGCACAAATCGGGAAGGCCTTCCGGAATGAGATCGTTGCCCGTCAGTTTATTTTCCGTATGCGTGAATTCGAACAAATGGAAATGCAATTCTTTGTACGCCCCGGTTCAGAACTGGATTGGTTCAGACAATGGAAGACAACCCGGATGAAATGGCACCAATTGCTGGGATTCGGAGCTGAAAACTACCGTTTTCATGATCACGAGAAGCTGGCCCACTATGCGAATGCCGCCACCGATATCGAATTTAAATTCCCATTCGGCTTTAAAGAAGTGGAAGGTATTCATTCCCGTACAGATTTCGACCTTTCACAACATCAGAAATATTCCGGTAAAAAAATCCAGTATTTCGATACCGAATTGAATGAATCCTACGTTCCGTACGTGATTGAGACTTCTATCGGTGTAGACCGGATGTTCCTGCAAATCATGTCTGCGGCATACTGCGAAGAAGACCTGAGCAAAGATGGCAAACAGGATTCACGCGTCGTATTACGCTTACCGGCAGCACTAGCTCCTGTAAAAATGGCTATTATGCCACTGGTCAAAAAAGATGGTCTGCCCGAAAAAGCTCAGGAAATTATGAATCTGCTAAAATTCGACTTCAATTGCCAGTATGACGAAAAAGATTCCATAGGAAAACGCTACCGTCGTCAAGATGCTATCGGTACTCCTTTCTGTATTACGCTCGATTATCAAACCCTGGAAGATAACACCGTTACCATCCGGCACCGGGATAGTATGGAACAGGAACGAGTTGCTACCGACCAGCTCTTCGGAATACTGAAAGCGAAATGCGATCTGGGCAATCTGCTGAAGCAAATCAACGAATAAATAAAAAATCTTCCGGTCAAAAGCCGGAAGATTTTATTTTTGGCCGTTTCATCTGTTGACCGGCTTCGGGATAAACCGATCGCCCCGATCCATAACTCCCACATTATTTCAAGATTCACAACATTATTTTACGGGACTTTATTCCAGGCCTCAGCCAGCACCAATAGATCAGCATTCCTAAAAAAGTCAGTAGTAAAACTCCTACAGTCAGTAAAATTTTTGGCATTTATATACTATTTTACAGTAAACCTTACTTTTATGTAGAATTAAATTTTGTATGCCTGCCCTTCATTGACCTCCTATACTTTCACACGGGGCTTTCCCACGGGACGTCGGTCGGGCATTCCGGTAGGCCAACAAAATACGCAGACTACCACCATATTCTTCAGACCATAAACTCTTTCACTGCCAGACTGAGATCATCTTTCAATGTTGCACTGCCGGAGGTTTTCCGGATAAAGTTGAGAGGACCATAAAAACGCTGAGGACGAGTGTCTGTGTTAGTTTTTCTGAACGGCCATCGGGGTGTGTCTGAGGACTGAAAGTCCGAGTTCCCCCGATAGTGAAAGACAAACTTACACGACCGTCACGAAGCGCAAAGGTCCGATAGCTTTATCCGGAAAACCGGACAAAAGAATTCTAGAATTAATTTTGTTATACAGTAAAATCGCATGCAGACACTTTAAAGATTTTAGCAGGATTTTAAAGATTTACAAATTACTTTATCACTTTGACTTTCTACCTTTTAGGTTTTTATGCGTATACAACACTATCGTGAGTTGATAGAAATAAAAAAACGTAATAGAAAAAAGATGAAAAAAAAATTCTTGATTGTGTTATTTTCGGCACTGGCAGTAGGATTGTGTGCCGAAGCAAAAGCCCAGAAAGTAAGTGTAGTATCGGTATCGCAAAAACGTGATCTGCATAATTTCTATACAATGATGAAGGAAGCCTTTCCATTAGCTTATAACGATCCTGCAGCACCTCGTTTTATCTTCTTCGACGACAACAGAAATTTCATTTTCGGAGTTGGTGGTTATGTCCAATTGAGTGGAATCTATGATTTTAACGGCGTAGAAAATTACAATGACTTTGTGACTTCCAGTATTGCCCTGAAAGGACAGCAACCGGGAGCCAGTTATGGAATGACCCTGAGTCAGTCCCGCTTGTTCTTTAAATTAGTCGGTAATACGGATGTCGGTCGTCTGGTCTCCTATATCGAAATGGAATTTGAAGGTCCCAATAATACCCCGAAACTCCAGCAGGCATTCGTACAATTCAAAGGCTTCACTCTGGGACAGGCCTGGAGTACATTCGGGGATATGTCGGCAGTACCGACCACAATCGATGAAGAGGGACCCTGTAGTGGTATTGAAATTCGACAGCCCATGATTCGTTACACCTATAAAATCAATGACCGTTGGCAGACAGCCCTGGCTCTGGAATATGCACAGGCATCTTATACGACGGGAAATTTTACAAACAAAATCCGTCAAAAAGTACCCGATATTCCATTGAATGTGCGGTATAGCATGAAAAACGGCAGCCACCTCCAGATAGGAGCTATCCTGAGAAATATCAGTTATCAGGACAAGACCAACGACAAAGATAAAATGAAAACCGGTTGGGGAGTCATGGGTAGCGGCCTGATCAATCTTTGCCCGAAAACCGAATTCATGTTTCAGGGAGTATATGGAAAAGGGATTTCCAATTACATTCAGGACATCGCCGGTCTGGGGTACGACCTGATCCCCAATCCCCAGTATCAGGGACGACTGAAAACCCCCGGCATGTGGGGTCTATTCGGAGCCATCCAGCAAAACTGGACTTCTAAACTCTATTCTTCTTTGATTTACAGTTATGCACGTCTGGAAAACCGGGCCGATCTGGCAGGAACCACCTATAAATATGCACAATATGCAGGTGTCAATCTGCTATGGAACTTTACAGAATACGGAACCACCGGTATCGAGTATGTTTTTGGACGCCGGAATGACTTCAACAAAGACTATGGCAATGCCAACCGTATCAATGCAATGGTACAATACAGATTCTAGCTCATAAACAATTTCATTGGGATTTATCCATTCAGAAAATCTTATGAGTGGATAAATTCTTTTGCTTTCAATTGGTCTTTCTGAAGTTGTTTAGCAAGCTCTGTTACACTATCAAATTTACGCTCTCCCCGAATGCGTCCGGCAAGGGTCACATGGATATCCTGTCCATAGATATCCTGATGGAAATCAAAGATATGTACTTCGATTCGCATCATTCCGGAACGACTGACTGTCGGACGCACTCCAATATTCAGCATTCCACCGTATTCCTGTCCTGCGACCCATACTTTTACAGCATAAACTCCGGAGGCGGGCAATAATTTCCGTTCATCTTTCAATCCGATATTTGCTGTCGGAAAACCCAAAGAACGTCCGATTTTATCACCTGCTACTACAGTACCTGAAATTGGATATGCATAGCCAAGAAACTCATTCACACGCCCCACGTCACCAATCTCTAAAGCATTCCGGATTTTAGTAGAACTAATATTAATATTATTCTCCTCATAAACCTCTTCCTGCTCCAGATAGAAATGATAACGTTCTGACAGTTCTTTTAGCTTATCAAAAGTGCCTTCGCGGTTTTTGCCGAAACGATGGTCATATCCCACCACCAAACCTTTTATCCCCACCTTATCCACAAGAATATGACGGACAAAATCGATATAATTCAATTCAGCCAGGGACTGTGTGAATTGGAGGATAATAAGATGTTCTACCCCAAGAGAAGTAAGAATTTCAATTTTCTCCTCCAGAGTTGTCAGAATGCCGGGACGTTTTTCTCTGGGATACAGAATCTCCCTGGGATGAGGCTCAAAACTGATGATCACGGTTTCTCCGCCTAAATGTTGTGCCACCCGTTTCAACGATTCAATCACCTGTACATGACCTTTGTGTACCCCGTCAAAACTACCAATTGTGACAATTGGGCCGGCTATGTTGATATGATCTATTCCGTAATGTACCTGCATCCTGAAAAAATTTAGGTCACAAAAATACGAAATTGTTGTAGATAAACAAAAAAGCGGCTGATACAGCCGCTTTCTATCTTTATCCGCATTTTGAAGTCCCGCAAGTCTTACAAATCAGACAACCTTCCTGATATACGACCGGAGAACCGCAATGCTCACATTTCTCTCCTGTCGCTTCTGTGCCATTCGGAATATACTTTTTCAAAGCACGTTCCACACCGTTTTTCCAAGTATTGATGTTTTCATTGTCAAACTCCATAGATGAAACCAACTCCACCGCCTGATGAACAGGCATGCCATGCCGCAATACTCCGGAAATCAATTTGGCATAATTCCAGTATTCCTTATCAAACTTATAGGACAAACCTTCTACTGTCGTCTTAAAACCACGTTTGTTCTGGAATTGGAAGTCATAACGGGAATTCCCTTCCGCATCGTAATGTTTTACAATCTTCCCTTCCGTTACAGCCTTTGGAAGCATAATTCCTTCCTCATCATCAGCTATACCGGTAAAAATCTCATAAGGACGGCCATTATACAAACCGATAAAAGCAATCCATTTTTCTTTATTATTTTGAAAACGTACAACATCAGCATCCAGCTCCATCGGACGTTTGGCCGGCATTTCACCGGGCATGCCTGCCTGTTTTTTCTCCTTATTGGAAACCAGGACTCCGGCGCGTGAACCATCCCTGTACACAGTACATCCTTTACAACCGCTCTTCCAGGCTTCGATATAGAGTTTCCCCACCAACTCTTCAGTAACCTCTGAAGGCAGATTCACAGTCACACTAATAGAATGATCCACCCACTTCTGTACCTGTCCCTGCATCCGGACTTTAGCTACCCAGTCAATGTCGTTTGAAGTCGCTTTATAATAAGGAGATTGAGCTACCAGTTCATCGATTTCTGCATCCGTATAATGTTTGTCAGTATTGTATCCATTGACCTTCATCCATTCTGCAAACTTGTGATGGAATACGATAAACTCCTCATAAGAATCTCCGGACTCATCCACAAAATCGACATGCACATTCTGATCATTCGGATTTACTTTTCTCCTGCGCTTATAAACCGGTAAAAATACAGGTTCAATACCGGAAGTCGTCTGAGTCATCAAACTGGTCGTACCGGTAGGCGCAATAGTCAGGCACGCAATATTCCGGCGACCGTATTTCGTCATATCGTTATACATCTCCGGATCCGCTTCCCGCAAACGGGCTATAAACGGATTCCCTGCTTCACGTTTGGTATCATAAATTTTAAAACTACCCCGGTCTTTGGCCAGATATACTGAAGCCCTGTAGGCTTCCACCGCCAAAGTTTTCTGAATATCCACAGCAAAATCGATGGCTTCATCACTACCATAACGCAATCCGAGTGCTGCCAGCATATCTCCCTCTGCAGTAATGCCAACTCCGGTCCGGCGGCCTTCTTTCGCTTTTTGTTTGATCTTTTCCCACAAACGGATCTCAACTCCCTTCACCTCCTCAGTTTCCGGGTCTGCTTTCACCTTATCCAGAATCGCATCGATCTTCTCCAGCTCAAGATCTATAATATCATCCATAATACGTTGTGCTATAGCTACATGCTTCTTAAACAAGGGAAAGTCAAAGAAAGCACCTTTGGAAAAAGGATTCTGTACATAAGAATACAAATTGATAGCCAGCAAACGACAAGAATCATAAGGACACAAAGGTATTTCACCGCAAGGATTGGTTGATACTGTACGGTAACCTTTATCTGCATAACAATCGGGAACACTTTCACGGATAATGGTATCCCAGAAGAGAATTCCCGGTTCCGCAGATTTCCATGCATTATGGACAATCTTATCCCACAGCTGTTTGGCATTGATTGTCTTTTTATATTTCGGATCATCAGAATAAACCGGGTACTTTTGTTCATATTCCCGTTCATCGATAACTGCCCGCATAAATTCATCATCAATCTTCACCGACACATTTGCCCCCGTCACTTTTCCCTCAGTCATCTTGGCATCAATAAAGCTTTCAGAATCCGGATGATTGATAGAAACACTCAACATCAAGGCACCACGACGTCCGTCCTGTGCCACTTCACGGGTAGAGTTTGAATACCGTTCCATAAAAGGGACAATACCTGTCGAAGTCAGCGCAGAGTTTTTCACCGGAGAACCTTTTGGACGAATATGCGACAAATCATGTCCAACCCCTCCCCGGCGTTTCATCAGTTGCACCTGTTCCTGATCAATTTTCATAACACCACCATATGAATCTGAAGGCCCTTCGTTTCCGATCACAAAACAATTGGATAAAGATGCAATCTGAAATTCATTTCCGATACCCGTCATTGGTCCTCCCTGAGGTACAATATATTTAAAATCCCGCAGAACTTCAAAAATGGTCTCTTCACTCAATGGATTCGGATAATGATTTTCCATTCTGGCGATCTCTTTTGCTAAACGTCTATGCATATCATCCGGGTTTTTCTCGAAAATATTTCCGAAAGAATCCTTCAATGCATACTTATTCACCCAAACCCGGGCTGCCAATTCATCCCCATTGAAATAATTCAATGAACTCCGGAATGCTTCATCCTGGGTAAAAGTCTCCTTCTCTTTTGCTGCATATTCATTCATAGTCTGTTACTGTTAACGTAAGTTTTCTTCTATCTCATAATGCAAATATATGGAAAAAGAAAACTTCTATGGTAATTTTTTCAAGGTATTTTTTTGACAAGTTTTCCAAAATTGACACAATCATCAATGAAAATCAACGACTTAAAAAGTTACTAACAGTATAAAAATTCTCCAAAAATACAATTCTAATCATTCCGCAAATGAGAAAAGCAAATATTTTAACACAATTATTTTTCAACAATCTTTCCGGTTTTATAAACCGGTATGAAGAAATAAAATCAGTAATCTATAGATTAATATGAGCCTCAATTCAGGCTGGCAAGCTCTTCCGGAATATGCACCTGTAAACGGCGGTTCTCAAAATCTATTCCGGAGACATAAGTATCAGAAAGTGGTAATAATATCTCTTTACCTAAAATAGAAACAGTAAAAACAACATTACCCGAATAATCTGCAACATCGGTAATTTTTCCGGAAGATCCGGAAACCTGGTCATCGACATCGAAATTCATCAATTCAAAGACATCAAAATCAAATTCATCCACATCCCGTCCATCCAGCAATGCACTTTCAAGCATCACTTCACAACCCACCAAACGACTGGCCTGTTCAAGCGTATCAACAAAATCAAACTTCACGATATAAGAAGTATGATTACGTTCAGCCAATCCTTTCTCTGCAATAAAAAAAGGAACCGGTGCTCCGTCCAATTGGAGGAACACCGGTTCATCTGCATATTTTTCCAGTAAATCACTATCGGTAGTAATCACTACTTCCCCTTGCAAATTGTGAGTTTTGCTGATCTCTCCGATTTTAACGCAATCTTCCCGGGTAATCATTACAAAAAAATTATTCTGCAGCAGGAGCTTCAGATGCAGATTCAGGTGCAGCTTCAGCAACATCCTCTGCGGGAGCGGCGGCAGCTTCCTCTTCTGCTTTCTTTGCAGCCTCAGCAGCAGCCAATTCAGCCTTTTTCTTTGCAATTACTTCTTCTCTCGCAGCTCTTACTTTAGCTTCTGCTTCCAGACGTGCCTTAGCAGCAGCATCTCCGGCCTGAGCCAATTTCTGAATCTTAGCCTGAACTTTAGCTTCTTTTTCTTTCATCCAGGCCTCAAATTTAGCTTCAGCAGCAGCTTCGTCAAAAGCACCTTTTTTTACACCTTCCAACAGGTGCTTTTTCAGGAGTACTCCTTTGTATGACAGAATTCTCTCAGCAGTATCAGTCGGCTGCGCACCGGTCATCAACCAATATAAAGCCCTGTCAAAATTGAGATCGATAGTAGCCGGATTTGTGTTCGGATTGTAAGTTCCTACTTTTTCAATGTAACGACCATCGCGTGGTGCTCTACTATCTGCTATCACTACATGATAGAATGGACGTCCTTTCCGTCCGTGTCTCGCTAATCTGATTTTTGTAGACATTCTTTTTAATTTTAAAAATTAATATTCTCCCATTCTCGATAGGAGCTGCAAAGATAGTACAAAATAATGAAAACTGAAAATCAAGCCGGTAAAATAAATAAGATAGAAAAATAAGTAAAAGAACGTTCCAGAATCTGTTCCCTCTCCGAAGTATAAAATTCCTGAGCGGTTCCCACCTGCTCAAAATAGTGGTAATGCAATTCCGGATGCCGGGCAATAAAAGGACGCAATATTGCCTCTCCCAAAGGAACTTTCATGATAACCACAGAACGCCTGGCAACCACTACCTCCAGCAATTCCTCCAGAATCACATCCCCGGGAATAACCAGCAAACGTTCCTGCTGTTTCACAACATGCAATCCGACAGAGGCCCCCGCGGCAATAAAAGCAGGCACCCCGGCCACCATCTCCACCGGTAAACCCGCACTTCTGAGTTTTTCATACATATAGTTGGCCGAGGAATAAAAACAGGCATCCCCCTCTGCTGTAACGGCAATATTTTTTCCGAGCGCAACCAAGCCTAGCATCTCCTCACAAACGGTATCATAAGCTCTCAAAGCCTCTTCCCGGTTCCGGGACATAGGCAAATGAAAAGTGCTGACTTTAGAAATATCTACGGGCAAAGCCAAAAGAATATCCAGCGCCCTGGATTTAAAAACACCGTCCTTGCCCATTGTTCCCGGACAAAATATCACATCGGCCTCTTTCAACGCATTCAATGCTTTCCATGTAATTAATTCCGGTTCTCCCGGCCCCAGCGAGACACCAACGATTTTTCCTTTATTTTCCATTTCTTCTCATCCAGTTATATCCGGCAAAAGTCATAAAAAAAACGAAACAGTCAAAATAAAACTCAAAACTCCATTCATCCTTTTCCTGGTTCGATACGTTCTTTTACATATAAATCATAGCAATTTAATTAGGCATTTATATACTATTTTACAGTAAACCTTACTTTTATGTACCTTAAAAAGTCAAATCTATTTTTAAGAAGCAAACAACTTTTCTATTTGTTTCCGATGTTCAGGATTGATAACCACTTCTTTATAGCGGCTTTTAATGATCTCTTTGGCTTCAGAACTCATGTCTTTAGCATGTTGCATAATAAAGGAATGAGCCACATCACCTGCAATCTGAGGGCAAAGATGCAAAGCCGAAAGTTTATCGAACCAAGCATTGAAATACTGTGCCGGCTCCCCGGAAAAGTCTTTCAATTCCTGAGCAATCTTTCCGTTCCAATAGGAAACTTCGTACGTTTTATAACGATAGACCTTATTATAAATCACAGAGTCATTCTTGGGTAACATCTTATCGAAGATATTAAAGTCTCCGGGTATTTCACTCTGATCCTGGGGATTCAGCAAAGCATGGTACACCGGATAATAAAGATAGGATACAGCCAGAGGCACTTTCACCTGCAACTTGAACAAATCTGCAAAATCCCGGTCATAGCCGGCTGAATCGGCTTTCAAAAAATTTTCAATTAATCCATCGTTATAGCCGACAATCGTATCCAACAACTCTTTAAATTCAGCCGGAGGATAGATAAATAACTCCTCAGTAGAGGGGAACCATTGATTCTCGTAATAATGTATCATCATGCGAGTCTCTTTATTGACACCTCCAGGAAATACGACCGACCCATATTCACCGCTTTTTACTCGGGCGGCATCCATTTCAATCCCGAGCTTCATGCCAGGTGCCAGATACAGGGGAAAAGCAGCCTTTCCATTCATCAGGCGCACATAGGTCCCTTCATCCAGATCCAAACATGCAGAAAACCCACCTACCGAATCAAGCTCCGCTTTGACTAAAGAATCCCGGCCGGAAATCTCAAAATACACCTTATTCCCCTTGTAATTAGTAAGCTTACCGTCAACAGTAACCTTCTGCTTAACATTCGGATTGCATGCCCCAAGGCACACAATCCATAAAATAACAATTATATTCCTCATTCTTCTTCAACCAAACTGAAAATATACTGAATTTTGGCATCCCACATCAAAGCCGCCGGGTCATCTTTGAAAAAATCATATATTTCCATAAAAAAATCTACCGGAGCATAATTGAATACGGTTACTTCCAATGTTTTTTCATCGTCCAATACCCTGAAGCCGACCTGAGCTTTCCGTTCATTGACCGTATTGGCAGAAAAACTAATATTGACTTTACTCATCTCGATCAAAGAATATACAACATAACTCGACGAACCTGTACGTATGGTTGTATCACTCACATAAGTCAATTCACAATCCCTGAAATAATTCTTCATATCACCGGTAACATGAAGTTTCATTTTATTTTCATTTCCGGCAATAAATTCCAGGGTATCTGTCAGCAAATTATTCGTCGGCATATTGGTAAAATCACTGGATGACACAACACCTTCATAGGCACCCTTCAGCTCTTCAAAACTATCACAGCTCTTGAAGGCCCATTTACCGAACAATTTACCTACCGTAGTCGGTCCATACACTTTAACCGTTGTCTTTCCGTAATTTCCCAGCATAAATTTCTCTCCCGGATTGCTCAGTTCCAGAATTAATTTGTCCTTCCCCTCTTCCTGTTTCAAAAAATTCAGTTTGACAGAAGCATTCTTCTTGCCAGCCGGAATAACAAATTCCGCTGCATTGCCCTCTACATCGAAATGCACACCTTTCACTGCTGTTGAAGACGGGTCTATTGTAAAAGGAAGATGAATATCTTCAGTAGCAATGTAAGCTAAGCCAGCCGGAGTTTTCAATTCGGCTTCGATGATCACTTCCCCGGCCAGTACATGGTAATCCGTTACAAAAGAATAGATGATCTTATCTTTTGTTTCTACCGAAATAGTCGTAGTTTTCACTGTTCCCAATTCAAATCCTCCCACAGCATTCAATTCCAGCTGAATCTGCATATCCGCTGTATAATTATCTTTCGGAGTAATCACGATCTGAGCTTTCGTTTCCCCTGCCTTCCGGTTAAACTCCTTAGCCGAGATCGTATAATCGATCCCTTCCCGTGCAGTTCCTGAAATAGTAAAACCTACGGTTGTGTTCTGTACAGCGGCGGCCGAAGCTTGCAATTCGACTATCAAAGACGCATCTGCACTTAATGTATAAACAGATTGGGAAAACGATAAAGCCGGAAGCTTCACATCGTCATCGTCGTCACTACAAGACACCAGGGTACCCAGTACCACAAACAATGATAATAAAAAAATGATCCTTTTCATAAGTTCAGATTTTAGTAAAAAATAAATTTATTGACCTTTAATTGCATTTTTATATTCCTCTCGTTTTGTATCGATCCATATCCGCTCTTCGGGAGTCAAAGGAACGGGCTTGGGCATAACATAAGCCTCCGTCGATGTTTTCCGGTAGGGTGGCACTTCATTTTCGTCAGCACATGCACTGCAAATCATAACGATAAACAGTACTAAAAAACAAACCTTCGTCTTCATATTTTTCTGTATTAATTATTCATAACCGGGATTCTGTTGCATACCCGGCACCAGAGCCAGGTCATTCCGATGTATGGGAGCTGTATACATAAACTTCTGACACACATATTTTTGTCCGTCTTTTGCTACCCAAAATTCAGGACGTCCGTTCCGTTTAAGCTCAAACCAACGATCACCTTCCATAAACAACTCTTTCTGCCTTTCATTCATAATAGCAGCCATCAGTCTGGTAAGAGGTTTTCCGGTTGCATCCACCCGGATCAAAGCATCCGGATTCACTTCGGGCAGATTTTCCATGGTATACGGAGCATAAGAACTGATGCGGTGAGACCTTAGTAAATTCAGGTATTTGAGGGCATTTTTTGTATCCGAAAGCTGGGCATAAGATTCTGCCAGCATCAGTACCATCTCGGCACATCTCACCCGTCCCCGCAATACTTTTGTCTCTTCCCGCTTTTTATTAAATGAAAGGGTATAACGGATATCGGCCTCCTTCTCAGTGAATAAATCAATAAAAGATTTGCTCACCGGACGATAAGGGGCAGCGGTACTTGCCTGTACCTCACTATTGTCTGCCGACCCCTGAAGGATATAGGAACGGATAAAAACATTCGATTTCGTAGTCGCTTTATCTTGTATCATCTTAATGTAATCGTTACCCTCAAGCAGGGGAAAATCCTTCAATAACTCTTCAGCTATGGGAATCACATTTTCCCAATCCTGTACCCAGAAATATAACTTTGCCAGATATGCTTTGGCCACCTCCGCCTTAAACCGGTAAATATCCTTTTTCATATTGAAACCGATCGCCTTTTTCAAATCATCCCGGATAAATTCCACTGTCTTTTCCATAGAGGAGCGGTTCGTCAGTGCTTCCATGTCAAAACGGCTGACCAGAGGAAGACCCAACTGGATCTTTGCCGCCGTTTTATCATAAGGCTCACAGAACCATCGCAAAAGATTATAATAGCATACCCCCCTCAAAGCATAAGAAGTCGCCAGAATATCTTTACCGAGTTCGGTATTCTGATTTTCCATATTTTCAATAATCAGATTGCAATTCCGTATTTTCTCATAGAGTTCCCGGTATACATTCTGATAACCATTCAAACGGGGAGCTACATACAAATCTAGCTGACTACCTTCGGGATAAATAGTCAGGCTGGCATCCAGATTATCGGCATAACTCTCATAATCCAGTACAGTACGGCTATTTCCAATGATAATCCTGTCTACACCATAATCTATATCGTTCAGAATGCTATGCAACAGAGCCGAAAATTCCTCCGGGGTTTTCGGAATAGTTTGTCCGTATGGTTTAAGATCCAGATAACTATTACAGGAGAAACATACCCCTAACAGCAGCAGCATTATTTTTATCTTCAAATTTTTCATACACATATCATTAAAATCCAACATTCAATCCTATAGTCACAGACCGGGAAACCGGATAGGTAGCTCCCGGTACCTCCGGGTCTATTCCGGAATATTTAGTTATGGTGAAAAAATTATTCAATGTCAGGTTCAGACCGGCAGAAGAGAAATTTATCCGGTTCAATATTCTTTGCGGCAAACTGTAAGACAATGCGATAGTATTGATCCGCAGATAGGAAATATCTTCCAGTAAAGCTCCCCTTGTTATCGAAGTTGAGGTCGGATTATTAAGATCCAATCCCAATTTTTTTCCATAAGCATCTATCAGCCGGGGATATTTCACTCCTGTCGTATTTTCCGGAGTCCATCGGTTACGGACCTCACGCCTCACATTCAGATGATTTCTATACAAGTCATTACGGGAAGTCGGGATAGATTCCAACTTACTCCCACTGAGCAAATCATATCCTGCCGGAGATTCTATATTATCCACCATCTTTGCCTTTACCGAATAACTACCGCCTATACTCAGTCCGATATTTTTATAAGAAAAGTTCAGGTTGAATCCACCAGTAAAAGGAGCAACGGAAGTTCCCAGGTAATAATAGTAATTATTGGGCTCATGCAGATATCCGTCTTTATTAGTCACAGCATCCGGACGCAGTTTAAATTTATAAACCCCGGTTTCAGGGTCTATCCCTTCATATTTCCCGGAGAAGACAGCTCCCAGAGGATATCCCACATATTTATCCTGAACCAGCGAAGTATTGGGAGAATTATATTTTTTCAGCTTATTCTGATTCCAGGCGATATTGGCTGATACCGACAAATTATAATCTTTACTTTTAAGAGCTGCTACCGATAATGAAAATTCAAATCCGTTATTCTGTAATACAGAGGTATTATATGACTGATTAAAAAATCCTGTAGTTACCGGAACATTTTCACTGGTCACACAATCCTTACTTTTCCGCCAGTAAGCTTCAACAATACCGTTGACCCGGTCCTTCCACAATCCGAAATCCAGAGCTACTTTCATATCCCTGGTCTTTTCCCATCTCAATTTTGGATTCGGTGCATTATTAATATACCCCATACGGTAATTTTCATCGTCGGATATCCGGAAATCTTTATAGTACTTCATCATCAGATTAGGTTTCACCGTCTTGTTGATATTCCCGGTATAACCGGTAGCTACACGCAATGACAACCGACTTAATACCGGACGGACAGCATCCATAAATGCTTCTTCACTCATATGCCAGACAACACCTGCCGACCAGGTAGGATTAAACTGTTCATCACTACCAAAATTATTAGATCCGTCGGTTCGGAATGATACATTCAATACATACCGGTCAAACAAAGAATAATCCAATGCTCCATAAAAAGAAGCAAAACGATTTTCTTCAATTTCCTGTCCTGACAGTTGGTCCATAGCATTAGCATAAGACACCAGATCCGAATATTTAAAACCTTCTCCATTGCCAGGATCTTTAGGAACCGGCATAGCTGAATTACCAGTCACAGGATCATATCCGTAACGTTTTTCAAAAATACCTTCGGCCTTCTCGCCACGGATCTCAGCACCGGCCAGAACAGAAAAACGATGTACTTCCTTGTAAACATCGGAATAACTCAATTGACCACGCAGACTATAACTCGAATTGTTGGTACTGGATTGTGACATCGAAGAATATGTGCGCTGACTATTTCCCTGAGTATCGAAATACAAACGGTCGATAAATGCGGCATAAGTATCTTTCCCTTTATAATTATCACTTTTATTGTTCGTAAAAGAATAAGAAGCCAATCCCGAAAATTTGAATTGTTTAAAAAAGGAATAATCCAGATTAAAACGGGCCGTTGTAGAAAAATTATCGGTTTTACTTTCTGTTTCATTCATCTCCCTCAGCATATTAAACCCATTGGGAGGAATAGTAGGATCGTAACTTCCATTCACTTTGGGCAATTTATAATACGTATAGTCTGCCCGGTAAGAACCATCTTCGTTGAAAGGACGTTCATATGGATTTGCAAAATAAGCATAACTGAAAGGATCTGCTGACGGACCGGTGGAACTTTGCATAGCCATATCGAATCCCAATTGGAAATGCAAGCGTTTGTTCGGATTAGCATCTATTTTCCCACTCAAATTATAACGGTCGTAATCTGTTTTTTTTACAGCACCGTTATCTTTCGAATAACCGAAAGATATATAATACGTATTTTTCTCACTTCCCCCTGAAAACGACAAGTAATGATTGGTAGATAAAGCGGTCTGAAACAACAAATCGATCCAATCGGTATTTACAGAAGCCAGATCTCTGATATATGCCTCCTGATCGGCACCACTCATGTTCCTGAACTCTTCTTTCCCCGAACGGATCATACCTATAATCCCTACAATGGGATAACGATCCCCACCGGCATATCTCTCTGCCGCAAATTCATCCCACAATTCCTGTTCCCATTCCAGCTTTTCCCGGGAATTCATGAGTCCCGGATCACGGCCGGGTTTCATCACCATGGAGATATTCATGGAATAGTTCACCGACATCTTTCCCGATTTTCCGGTCTTGGTTGTAACCACAATAACTCCCCCGGCAGCCCTTGAACCATAAATAGCTGCTGCTGCTGCATCCTTCAGAATAGTTACATTTTCGATATCATTGGGATTGATTCCAGCTACCCCGTTCGTAAAAATATCACTGAAATCTCCGGCTTTAATTTGTCCTGTCGAAATAACTGGAATGTTTTTTTGCAGAGGAACACCATCCACAACCCACAAAGGTTCTGCATTCCCTGTGATAGTATTGGTACCCCTGATCCGTATTTTAGCAGACTCTCCCGGACGTCCGGAACGGGCCTGTACACTTACTCCGGCAATCTGTCCCTGCAACAGCTTGTCCATCGTCGGCAAGGCTTTATTTTCAAAAACTTTTTTATCCACAACCGCCACCGATCCGGTTGCCCTTCGTTTAGCGGTCTGTGTATATCCGGTACTGACAACCACCTCCTCCAACTCGCTGACATGCGGACGCATTACTACGTTAATTTCACTCATCTGCGAAGAAATCTTAACCTCCTGAGTCTCCATACCAATAAAGGAAATTTGTAACACCTCGGTTCCTTCAGGCAAATCCAGCATAAAACTTCCGTCTATCCCCGTAGAAATCCCGATCGACGTTCCTTTGATCAATACTGTCACCCCCGGCATAGGTTCCCCTTTCTCATCTTTCACCGTCCCCCGGAATGTACGGAAACGAGGTTGTTCTACCCTATTTTCCTGAAGAATAATGATATTATCCTGGATCCTGAAATTCAGTTCCGTCCCTTTCAATACCTCTTTCATTACTGCTTCCAAGGGTAAGTCTGTTACCTCCAGAGTAATTCCACCTATATTCCGGGTGAACTTTTCATTGTACATAAAATTATATCCCGACTGCTTCCGGATTTCTTCCAAAACTTTAATGAAAGGAGCATCTGATACTTTCAGAGAAATCAGTCCTTGCTGTTGCCCGAAGACATATCCAGGGGACAAAACCACAAACATCAGCCATCCGCAGATAGCCGCGACTTCAATTTTTTTACCCATTTTGAGAAAAATAAAATTATAAACTTCTTTTTTGCTATATTTGTGGAACATGTTTGTATAAAACATTTTGCGTTAAAGAGATTAGGAGAAAGGCCAAATTCACCCTAATCTCTTTTCTTTATGATATACACAGTCCTGTCCACTATTTTAAATTGAATATCTGCCGTCTGTACACTAATAGCTCCGAGTAATACTTCCAGAGACACATTCCGGGAAATATCGCCGGTATAAGCTTCCTCTTGAACATCCCCCAAATTCACAAAGTGCACATCATAATACCTCGCCACTTGTTTCAATATATCCGGCAAAGAAGTATGCCTAAAACAAAACAGGCCCTTTTTCCAGGCGATAAGTTGTTCCAGCGATACATCCGACATCCTGACAGACGCTCCCGGATGCTGTATATCCAATTCGGCAACCTGTCCGGGAGCCAGCATTAAAGTATTCTCCCGATCACTGCTCATCTCTACAACTCCCTCTTCCAAAGCCGTATAAACTTTACCATCATCACCGAAAGTATTGATACAAAATGACGTACCTAGTACCTTCACATTAAAATTTTCTGTTTGTACAATAAAAGGCTGACGAGGATTTTTGGCAACCTCGAAATAAGCCTCCCCGGAAAGAACTACTTCCCGAATATCACCGGAAAAAGCAAGCGGATAGGTAATTTTCGAATCTGAATTCAGCCAAACCTTTGTACCATCCGAAAATACCAGATGATAAAAAGCTCCTTTGGGAATAATCAGGGTATTGGTTTCTCCGGAATTCCGCTCCACAGAATCACAATGATATTCCAATTGACCATTATGCAAAATAACATTCCCTTCGATCTGACGTACGTCTATATTTTTACGATCCGAGAGATCCAATGTCTTCCCTGAAGAAAGTACCAGCCGGATACCTTCCGGAACCGTCTCCGCAATTTCCGGTTGTGACAAAAAACAGGACTGCCGGTAGAACAACCCGGCCGTTCCCAATAATAAACATATTCCGGCAGCCACAACTCCGGCTCTCAACCAGACATAAGTACGGTGAACAGTCCGTTTCTGAAATTTTCTCCATTGACGGTCGGTATCTATCTTTTCATAACGCCCGGACAATCCCTGAAGACCAATATTTTGCAGGTTTCTAAATTCTGATTTATAACGTGGATTCTCTTTCTGCCATGCTTGCAGCTTTTCCGTCTCCCTGCGGTTTAACCCCAGAAGCCGGCGTTTGCAGATCAGACGAGCCAATTCGATGTATTTCTGAATGGTTTCCATTTATTCCTGTTTTGTATGTAAACAACCCAGGAGAAAAAAGGTATGAGTTAAAATTGATTTTTTTTATACTTTTTGTACAAACAAGCAAAATAAAAGAAACAGAATGCTCCAATATCTTTCTCAATTCCTTGTAAGCAACCATTTTATGTGATTTTACCGTAATAATACTAATCCCCATCTCTTCGGCAATCTCTTTATTTCTTTTCCCTTCGAGATGTAATTTTATAACAGTCTGACATTGCGGAGTCAAACAACGGATAGCTTCATAAAGGACATAATGTGTTTCTTCACTCAATACGGAACTGAACATGTATTCTTCCGACTCCAGCTCTTTCAGATATTTTTGTGAATATTGTTCTTTGATTTTATGGTGTTTCAGGTAATTAAGGGCTTTGTTTCGTATGGTTTTATAAATAAAAGCATGCAGCATCAAAGGAGAATCGTACTGGTTATTATCCGACTCCCAAACGGAAATAAACGTTTCCTGAACCAGATCTTCACAAATATAACCATCTTCAACAAAACGGGTAGTAAAAGCATAGAACTTGGAGAAATTCTCCTTGAAAAATTTTTCAAAAGACAGAATTTCTCCCGTTCCAAACTTTATCTGTTTATCTTTATTCAATGCGTACCTCCCAAAAGATGCTCTGCAAAATAATGCCGTAATAAATTAAAATAATATGGGGAGTCAATATTGTGGTCAGCTCCCGGAATAACCATCATATCGAACAGTTTATTTGCCTTAATCAAAGCATTGGCTAAACGAAAGGTATTAGCAGGATGTACATTAATATCCATATCACCTGTCACCAACAATAATTTCCCCTTTAAATTCTTCGCCAATTCCATTGTTGTAGGAATCTTCGATTCAAAAATATAATTTTTTACACCATCTGTATCTTTTTTGACCCTCATTTTTACTCCATGGTACATCTCTCCCCACCATTTCGTGTAAATATTATTATCGTGATTACCGGAAGCTGCTACACCCACCTTAAAAAAATCGGGATAAGTCAGAAGGGCAACTGCTGCCATCATCCCACCCCCTGAATGTCCGTATATTCCCACCCGGTTCAAGTCGATATAAGAATAACGGTCAGCCAGTTGCTCGATAGCAAACTTACAATCAGCCAAAGGATAATCCCGCAAATTTCCATAACCGAAATTATAGAAATTTTTCCCCCGATACATCGAACCACCCCGGTATCCGATATGGATCACAATAAACCCCAATTGCGCCAGAGCCTGATTACCATTGTCATCCATAGAAAAAGCCTGGGGCACCTGATCCTCCTGAGGCCCTGGATAAACATAAGCAATCAGAGGATATTTCCGGGTAGAATCCATATCAAAAGGTTTATACATCACACCGTACAGATCGGTTATTCCATCAGCAGACTTTACCGATATTTTCTGTGGTTCCCGCCAACCGGTACCATACAATAAACTCAGATCTGCTTTTTCAAGCGGCAAGATTTCCTTGCCTTTCATATCCCGGACTACCGATACCGGAGCCATATCCACTCTGGAATAAACATCCAACAAATAATTTCCCTGCCTCGACAATTCGATGGAATGATATCCATTTCCCGGAGTCAGTAAAGTCAGACCAGAACCATCAAAATTTACCCGGTAGAAAAAACGATAGGCCGGATCCATCCCTTTCTCACGTCCATATCCTTCAAAAATAAAGTAACGTTTCGCTTTATCCAGATGGGAAATCTTACAAGCAGTAAAAGTCCCGGAAGTAACGGTATTTTTCAATTTCCCATATTTATCATACAGATAATACTGTCCCCAACCCGTACGTTCCGACCACCAGATGATGTCTTCCCCCCCATTCAGAATCCGGCAATCAAATAATTGCTCGGTAAAATAAGGCGTTGAAGTTTCACTGATTACTTCAGAAACTTCCCCGGTACGGGTATCCACCCGGCATAAATCCATTTTATCACAAGTTCTGCTTTTACGGGTAAAATAAAGATCCTCAGGATAATTTTTCAGATCGGAAGTTACAATCCGAATCTCCTGATCGGGATATTTATCAATATTTACAACAATATGTTTACGCGTATCCGGGTGAAACAAATGCAGATCATATGTGAAAACATACTTTTCACCCGGCATAGGAAATTTATAAGTACGCAATTTTGGACGTGGCTCAGCCAAATTATCAACCACCCAACAATCTTCAATCTTACGCCTATCCTGACGTAAGCTGTAAAACACCTTAGAATTTCCAGCCCACACAATATTGGGAGTTGTATTTTTATCCGAATCGCTGTCTTTCTGATTACTATAAGAATAATACCTTTCCCCATCTGTGGTCAGCTGTACCGGAACCGTATCCTGCTTGCTCAGAAGATACAAATTGTGATGATAAGCATATACACTGTAATTGCTGTCGGGGGAAAACTTTAACCAATAAGGAGGTGTCGGAGAATAAAAACGGCAGGCTTGATCACGTTCCAGTATTTTCAATTCCCGGGTTCTGATGTTGTAATGAAAATCCATCCCCCCTTTGGAAAAAGAAAAACAATAGGGATTCTCTTCATCAAACTTAAGTCCACCTAAACGGAAATCCTTGATATTAAATGACATTCCCGTAGCCTGAGTTAATTTACCAACCATATCATCCACCGCAAACATTTCCAACTTTTTCTTATGGGCCGGATCGACCATATAGTACCTGGAACCTCCGGTCGTAATATAGTTATACCAAAACATATCCGTCCCCGGTATCCAGGAAGGAAATACACTCAAAGAGTGATAATACTTCTTCAGATTTTCCTCTGAATACTTGTAACAATTTTTAAAATCTGCTTTCTGTGCATAAGAAAAAAATGCACAAAAGAAAAAAACGAAAAAAAGAGTCTTTTTCATCATATTCACATTTTGCGTTCTACGTATCATGTTATACACATACTTTCATAAAGGCCAATAAATAAAAGTACATGTGACCAAAAGTAGTAATCTTTATTTATTCTTTTTACAATTTGAATAAAATTAACAGGATTCAGTATCTAAAATACTATCTTTGCAGTTGCGTCGGTATCCCGTATGGGAATTTGGGAATCCGGAGAAATACCGGAGCTGTCCCCGCAGCTGTAAAGTCATTACTGTCATTCCGCAGGTCTTTTCAATGATCCACTGAAACCCGGGTGTTTTGGGAAGGAGAAAAGACGACAAGCCAGAAAACCTGCCGATGGCATAAATATCAATAATTTTATCTTTCGGAGGAAAAGAGTATGAAAAAATACTTCTTTTTATCATTGCTTGTATTTTTAGGGTACGGACTTTCAGTGATGTCCTGCCGGTCCGGAAATTCCCGGAAACAATCTACACAACCGGCTGTACATCAGAGTATGGACGTCCGTTATGCCAAAGGCTTCCGGGTAGAAACATGCAAAGATTATCAGGTATTACACATCAAAGATCCCCAGAGCGAACAAAGTACAGAATATTCGTTTGCTTTGCGCAAACGGGGCAGTAAGCCTGAAATTCCGGACGGAATGACCATCATCGACCTTCCGGTCAATCGCCTGATTTGTATGACTTCACTCCAGCTTTCCAACCTGATCAAGCTGGATGCCACGGAGAAGGTTGTCGGTATCAGTAGCACCCGTTTTCTGAGTAATCCCACTATAAAACGGCAACTGGAGGAAGGAACGACACAAAAAATCGGCATCGAAGGCAATTTCGATCCGGAGATCATCATGAGCCTGGCTCCCGATATCATCCTAATCTCTCCTTTCAAACAAGGAGGATACGATGCGATGAAGGAAGTGGATATCCCGTTGATCCCCCATCTGGGATACAAAGAGATGACCCCTCTCGGTCAAGCTGAATGGATCAAATTTGTGGGCCTGCTGACCGGAGAAGAAGAAAAAGCCAACAACATATTTTCCGGAATAGAAAAAAGCTACAACGACCTGAAGCAACTGACTTCAAAAGTAAAACACCGTCCCGTGGTCCTGAGCGGTGAAATACACGGGGGAGCCTGGTATGCTGTCGGCGGACAAAGTTTTCTGGCTCAGGTATTCAAAGATGCCGGGGCCGATTATTTCATGAAAGACGATCCCCGTTCCGGCGGTGTAAATCTGGATTTTGAAACGGTCTACAATCAGGCAGACAGCGCTGATTACTGGCGGATACTGAACAGCTTCCCCGGGACTTATTCGTACGATGCCCTGAAAGCCCAGGACGAACGGTATGCCGACTTCAGAGCTTTTAAGCAAAAAAAAGTCATCTATTGCAATATGCGGGAAAAACCCTATTATGAAAATATGCCCGTAGAACCCGAGCTTTTATTATCGGATTTTATCAAAGTTTTTCATCCGGATCTGCTGCCTGATTATCAACCCGTATATTATCAATTATTGACAGAATGAATACGGTAGGTAAAAATACAATCCTGTTGGGAATCATCATTTTGTTGATTTTTATCTTCCTGTTTCTGAACATGGTTTTGGGATCTGTAGAAATTCCCATGCGCTCGGTGTGGAATATCCTGACCGGAACCGGTGAAGAACCCACCACCTGGCAAAACATCATCTGGAAATCACGTTGTCCCCAGGCACTGACAGCTTTGGTGGCAGGTGCGGGACTTTCCATCAGCGGGTTGCAAATGCAAACCGTTTTCCGGAATCCCCTGGCAGGTCCTTCCGTATTGGGAATCAGTTCCGGAGCCAGCCTGGGAGTGGCCTTTGTGGTTCTTTTCTCCGGCAGTATCGGAGGCATTGCCCTGAGCCACCTCGGATTTATCGGCGAAGTGGCCCTGTCCATTGCAGCCATCATCGGTTCGCTTTCGGTCATGGCGCTGATCGTATATGTTTCACACAAAGTCAAAGGAAATGTCACCCTGCTGATCATCGGGGTAATGATCGGATATCTGGCCAATGCCATTATCGGCATCCTGAAATATTTCAGTGTGGAAGAAGATATCAAAGCTTATGTCATCTGGGGATTGGGAAGTTTCTCACGGGTATCCGGCAATCAGATGATGCTATTTGTCTCCATCATGGCGGTCCTGATCCCACTCTCTTTTCTGCTGGTTAAAACCTTAAACCTGTTGTTGCTGGGGGACGGATATGCCCGTAACCTGGGTCTGAATATCAAACGCGCCCGCGTCCTTGTCATCGGATGTTCGGGTGTCCTGACAGCCATCGTCACCGCCTATTGCGGTCCGATTGTTTTTCTGGGACTGGCAGTCCCCCATCTCTGCCGGGCCGTATTTCAAACTTCCGATCACCGGTTGCTGATGCCGGCATCCATGGTCATGGGAGCAGCCCTGGCTCTGGCCTGCAACCTGATTGCGCGCATGCCGGGATTTGAAGGTGCCTTGCCCGTCAATTCTGTCACCGCCCTGATCGGTGCCCCTGTCATTGCTTCCGTTCTGTTCCGTAAACGTAAAAACGAGCTGAATGAATAAGAACGCCACCATAGAACTCCGGGATCTCAGCATCGGCTACAAAGGTAAAGCCCACCACAAGGTGGTGGCTGAAAATATCACATCCTCGATTTACAGCGGGGAACTGACCTGCCTGTTGGGAACCAACGGTATCGGGAAATCCACCCTGCTACGTACCTTGTCTGCCTTTCAACCCGCTCTGGGCGGTGAAATCAGGATCATGGACAAGGAATTACACCGCTATACCGATAAAGCCCTGTCCACAGTCATCAGCGTCGTACTGACAGAAAAATGCGATATCCGGAACATGAGCGTCCGGGAACTGATTGGCATGGGACGTAGTCCTTACACCGGTTTCTGGGGCAACTTAGGTGCAGACGATCAGGCCATCGTCGAACAATCCATCGATCTGGTAAATATCCGGAATCTGGCCTCCCGGATGTTACACACCCTCAGCGACGGGGAGCGTCAAAAAGCCATGATCGCCAAAGCCCTGGCTCAGGAAACTCCGGTGATCTTTCTGGACGAACCTACGGCTTTCCTGGATTTCCCGAGTAAAGTCGAAATCATGCAATTGCTCCACCGGCTGACCCGTGAAACCCATAAAACCATTTTCCTGTCCACACACGATCTGGAACTGGCCTTGCAAATTGCCGACAAAATATGGCTCATGGACAAAGCCAACGGAATTACGATCGGCACCCCGGAAGACCTGGCCCTCAGCGGACACCTCAGCCATTTTTTTGCCCGCAAAGGCATCACCTTCGACCTGGAATCGGGTCTGTTCCGGATCGCCAATACCTATAAAAAAGAGATACGCCTTTCCGGACACGGACAAAAATACGCCATGGTTCGCAAAGCCCTCCAACGTAACGAAATCCTGGCCAACCGGAATATTGAATCGGATATCCTGATCGAAACCGGAAATCTTCAAACCGAAGACTTTATTCTTCATTTTCCCGGCCAACCGCCCCTCACCGTCAACACCATCGAAGCTCTGCTGGAAAAAACCGAAGAATTTTTTAAATGTTAAAAAAAACTCTGCCGGAGGACAGTATCCGGAAATTCACGAGGTTCTATGTTTCCGGAATCAGCAGGATACTAAGCTGGCAATGATGCAAAAAATTCCGGCAGACATCCCCGCATTTATCGGCCAGCAGAGAAAAAAAAGGATGTCCGGCAGGTAATAATTCCCACAATTCCCGGGCCAGAGTCATTTGCTGAATGCTCTTACAAACAGCTTCAGAACCTCCGCTTTCCCGAACCAATGTACTGATAAAATCCCGGTTCATCACCACACTCCGGCTATGGGTATCGGCATGCCCTTCGGCCAATTTGACGGCCTTACCGATCATAATTCCCATCGTCAGCTGCTCTATTTCTTCTTCTTCAGCTAATTTCAGG
>CAJMQA010000002.1 GCA_905215395.1 uncultured bacterium
AGTCACCGTTTGCCCACGAAGCTTTACCTGTACCATCTATAGATGTCCGTGTTTGTGGTTTCACTTCAGCAAGCAGTGCCGAAATCCTGATCTCATCATTACCCGGCTCACATTCCGGCTCATCGGTGCAGCCCAACAATACTATAGCTGTAACTGCGTAAATAAATAATCGTTTCATAACATTACATTTTTATTTAATAATCAAAACTCAGAGAAAACTCATTTTTAAGGAGATAACAGTCTTATCTCCGCAGGAAGAAAAGCTTCCCGACCTTCTTCATGTATAGCGGCTTTGGTATTCAAACCAATCGAAACCTGGTACACATACATATTGCCCGCTATAAAGGAAGAACCACCGGGCAGAGTAAGGTATCCTGTATTTTTAGGTAAAAGTCCCAAAGTAGAAAGATTCATCTTCATGGCAGGTGCAGGATTCGTATAAGTTCCGGGTAATATAAGTGCATAAACCGAAACAGCAGTTGTAGCCAGATTAACCGAAACCGGCGTTGTTCTCAAAAATTGTGCACAAGTCGTATTGTCATTCGGAGACAGACTTACAACCAGGGAAGATAAATTGTAGTTCACCTTACTTACAGTATTCACTGTATTAAACATTCCATACGGATTTCCGGCCGTTCCCATACTATTTCCGCCACGTATAATAAGTGAATCTAACCTGTACGGATTGAGCAGTCCCAAAATACTCATTTTGATATCAAACCGAAGCAGGGCGAAAGCATGTTTCATGGTAAGAGTGACACTGGTACCACTACTCCTAGCCTGAGCCAAAGCTGAAGAGGTAACCAGCATATCACAGGCTGCATCCGGAACTGTCGCCACCTTTTGCTGGCTCAATACAGGGAGGGCCACTGTCATTCCCTGACTGGAGGAATTATAGGGATAATAAGCATAAAAAGTATGTATGGAGGTTCCGTTATACCAATAAAGAGGAGTAAGTGTACTCCACAAACTGCCGTTGTACGAAAAAGCTACATTATTCTTACCCGTCAAAGTCTCAAATACTCCCACTACATCCCCGTTGGTAAATGATGCCTTACTTCCCGTTATACTTGTCCGTGTCTGGATTTCAGCATCAGCGCAAGGCACCTCGACCGATAAGCGGACACAATCTCCGCTTAAAGGTCCAAAGTCATCGGAACAAGCGATAAACATCCCAATCATCATAACTACGGATATAGCTGTACTATTTTTCATCGTATGTCTTAACCCCCAAAAACAGAACATTAACAATTTATCTTTATTATGAGAAATATGTTATTCTTTTACGTTTTGGGAAAACATTTGTTTTGAACCGGATGTCTCAAAACATAAAATAAAAAGGACATCCGTAATGGTGTCCTTTTCGCCTGAATAATCGGCTATAGTTTGGCTGGAAAACAAAGATTAAGGGGAGAATCGGTAACGGAAATAAAAATACCGTATAGATTGTATTCTGATTTTATTTATATATGCTTTACGTTCAAGTTTACCTTCGCGTTGAACGTGTTCGCCTTGTATTCGTCAGCTAGCATTTGAAGAGGATTATCGGAACAATATAACCCGATCAGTCCCTTACATTCCTTTATTTCCAGCGCCTTGAGGCGATTACTGCGGCAATCCAGCTCTATTAACGCTTTGCATCCCACAATATCCAGCGTGTCCAACTCATTATTGTAGCAATTCAGATCCTTCAAATCCGCTAATTCCTTCAAATCCAATACCCCGAGGTCATTGTGTTTGCAATCGAGCTTTATCAAAGCCTTACATCACGAAACATCTAACATAGTGATCCTAACGGCCATTTTTCGTTATCTTTCCATTCCTCTTTTCTTTCATTTTATTTTCAATTAATGCTCAACAACAATTTTTTACCTATAATCATGTTTATAAAAAAATTACCAACTAAAGTAAATAAATAAAACGAAAAAAAATACAGACTCTGATATTATATCATTGAATCATAAACGGTCCGCACCAGACACATAAACAGTAAAAGAAAAGCATAAAAAAGGATCAGGTATACATACCCAATCCTTTTTATTCATATCCGTTTTAATAAATGTCCCGCTCAATAACGGAGCACCTCAGCGTTATTAAGATTAAAAAAAGCATTTTCATCAATCACAGTTGCCTTTGGCACATAGATTTTTTCCAGCTTAGGACAATCTTCTACGGCATAGCTCTCTATTTTTCCAGTCCCTTCGCCAAAATAAATCTCTTTCACAGCCTGATGACGGGAAAGAATATTCTTAGTAATACTCTTAGCAGATTTAAACTTTATTACCTCTTTACCTGCCGGAATAAGACAGGGAATCTCTTCCTGCTTCCCGTAAACAATCCCTTCGTAATCTTCCAGCTCCGGATTGTTTCCCACGACAAACACATTCTTCAGCAAAGGGGCATTCCGATCCAGCATGGCTCCTCCATACAGACCGAAATTGCGGATATTGCTTCCGATGTAAATATCCCTGATTCCCTCCGGGATTACAAACTGCGGGTTCAGCATACCGACCTGATACCCCATCACTCCAAAGGGAATCGTGATCTTCTCCCGGTTTGCCTTAATGGCCTTTACGTTTATACCGTAGCTGTAGCCGTAAGCAAAATTCTCGTCTTCGTAAACGGTAATATCCGTGATGCTCGGGATCAGCCAGTTTTCGTAGGATGCCAGGTTTTCCATATCGAAGTTTCCGCCATTGGTCGGATCACCCACTGTCCATTTTCCATAGGCATAGGTATAATTCCAGGCATGTGCCCTATATTCTCCCAAATCTCCCAGCACAACCAGGGAAGGGATCCCCTGCGTGAGGCACATTACTTTCAACAGATTGGCATATCCCTGGCATACACCCTTGCGGTTCTTGAAAACAAGATACGGATCATTATCCGAATAGTCATATTTGATATTCTTTTTCACCCAGTCGAACAGGGTCAGATATACATTCCCCTGTCCTGCCGTACGCACCAGCTCATCGGTAAATTCCTTGATTTCCAGATATTCCTCTTCCGTGATACGGGTGCTTTCCATCACCACATGGGACAAATCGGTTTTTTCCAGAACAACCTTGAATTGTGCCGCCTTGCTGCCAATTAAAGGCTTGGAATCGTCTTCAACCGGAAACAAAGATATTTCAGTCCCTTTCTTTTGCTCTTCTCCGGCCGGATCACCGGAGTGGCAAGCCACACCAATAACCGACAGGAATACAATAAAAAATATAAATACAAATTTATTACTCATAACTATCATTCTCTATGGATTCAAGGTCCGTCGCACAAACACCCGCAACTTTTCACCTCTTAACTGCTTGGCCAGAATACGGTTGTTCTCATCCAGAACGATAATAAAAGGCACAGCATCCACCCCGTACTGTCTTACAACATCACTTTTCCACCCTTTCAGGTCGGAAACATGTATCCAGGACATCCCGTCCTGACGGATCGCATCTGTCCATTTATCCTTTTGGGTATCCAAAGAAACACTGACCACCTCTACCCCCTGCTCCTTAAAATCCTGATACAACTTCACCATATTCGGATTTTCCATCCGGCAGGGACCGCACCAGGAGGCCCAGAAATCAATGATTTTCAATTTGCCTTTCACATCATGTAAAGACACCTCCCTGCCGTCGGGTGTCAGCAGGGTAAAATCGGGGGCAACAGCCCCCACGTCTGCTTTTTCCAGTTCGGAAATACGCGCAGCCAGCATCCGGCCAGGCATTGTTTGCCGGGCTCCTTCGGATAAAATACTGTACCGGTTTTTCAGCATTTTCAAATCTATCTGTCCGGCAAGATCGGCGGTCAGGATATAAGCAGCCATCAGATTGTCCTTATTTTTATCCATCACAGCCTGCAATTTTTTCCGGGCCGATTCCTGCTGCTTTGCCAGCTTATCTTCCATCTCCTTTTTGGTCTTATAATGCCGCTCCTGAGCCGCCTTTTCTATCTGCTGCTTCCATTTTACCGCTTCGGCATTGGCTTCACGAACCATCTCCTGATAAGTCAGCAGTGCCTTCTGCAATTTTCCTCCCTCTATACTGCACCTCCCGTCCTGATAAAGCTCCATCCGGTAAGGAGCATCGGTATCCAGTAAAAAAGTAAAACCTCCGCTGTAAGTTTTAACGGCAATCAGGGCAACCACCGGTTCCCGGATAGAACCTTCCATATGAAAAGCGCCATGCTGTATCAGAGCAGAAGCCAGTGTATCAGCTCCCTGAAGGGTCATGGCAACCAATACCATCTCCCCATTCTTCAATTCGGGAACTTTTCCCTCTATCACAAATTTTTTCTCTTCTCCCAGCAACCATCCGCCACAGGAAAAAGACAAAATAATCAATATCAGAATTTCTTTAAATGAGTTCATATTTTCTATGTACAATGTGTGTGAATACAAAATCAACAATTTTCCCGAAACCTTCATACTTTTCACTCTGAACAACGTCTCCGGCCTCATCCAGGAAAATTTCATAAAATTCCCCTTTCCCTTCCGGAGTCTCTACGGCAATCCCCAGAATTTTCTCTGCATTCTTACTATCGGCAGTACTCTGGTCTTCCAGCCGGAAAGCCAGTTTTGTAATTTTTCCACCTTCGTCTACAGCATAAAGTAATGTACTCTCCCTGGTCACCAGATTATACAGATATACTTCGCTTCCCAGAGAATAGAACAATTGATTGGAAAAAGCAACAGTAGAAGCAAAACGGCTGTCTTTATCAAAATCAGCATTCAGCAAAGTCAATGTATCCACCGCCAAAGATTGATCAGGTTTATCATCTCCTTTAGCAGTTTTATCTTTTCCTCCGTACCCGATATGGATCATGCTGTATACCTGGCTTTGGATATCTTGCAGCAATACAGAAGCACCGGAAGTGGATGCCTGTGTCAAGCCCCGTCCCATCCAAATGACATTCTTACCCGAAGCATTTATTTTAGTAACTATATCCGGTGGGAAAAGAGTAATGGGAGCCATTAACGTAGATTCATCCACCCGGGAATCTTCGTAAGGCTTATACCAGTTCATGCCTCCATTGTAATACATAAACCTTTTATTCACATTATCCCACATCGTATAGTAACGATCTGCCGAAACATAGATCTGATCCGCCTGATATTGAAAATCCCCGTTTATCTTGGCATTGTAGAAATATCCCCACGAACCGGAATGGAAAAACCGGCCATTCTCATCTATGATACCGGGATTATTACCAGGATGATGACAATAACATTTCCGGGCAGCACCGGAAGCCAGTGGAAGCATCTGTTGCTGGTTTTTCAGCACCTTACCCATGAATGGATCATAAGTAAAAGCACTGTCAGGCTCCAAAACAAAAAGCATATCAGCGGAATATTCAGAAGTGAAATCCAAGGCAAAAGCATCCTGAAACCGCCGGTTTTCATTCAAGGCCTCATAGATATCCATAACTTGCCGCTGTAAATGGGTCTGACTATCATCGTATTCCAATGCTGCAATCTTACGGTCACCCTCCTCTCCATGCAAGATCAGCCAGCTATTCAAAAAAGGAACAATGGTCCGGAGCAGCATATTTTGATATACTTCCAAACCCGTCGTCAAATCCTTTACACAAAAAAGGACATTCATATAACTCTTGGTCTTCCGGGGTGGAAATTTGAAGGTGTAAGATTTTGTATACACTGTATCACTCGTTTTTCCATTGGGGATAACCCATCTGTACTCCAGATTGCTTTCACCTTTCAAATCGGTTTGTTCAACGATAGGGGTCAATTCAAAATATAACGTATCCTTCTGCGGCAAGGCAAAGATATAAGCATTACCATCCAGCTCTGTGGCCGGGGAAAAGGTCAGGCTCAGTTCGTTGATGGAACGATATGTATACTCCCCTTTATCTTTATAGCAGGCTGTCAAAAATAGTGCAATGCCGGCAATATAAATTCCGATATTTGTTTTCATACATTTTCAATTTTAGTCTTAATGATCTATTCTGTTAATCCGGAAAAGAAAAATCTTTGGGAGCATCCGGATGGGCGGTATTATACTCTTTTAACGCCTCTCTCATTTTAGGGGCAAATCCGTAACTATCACCGCTATACATCCAATAGTAAGGATCATACACCTGATTGAGTACCGTCACATAAAAAGCATATTTTTCCTCCGTATATTCACCCAGCCAGGGTTCACACACCTCCCAACCGGCCGGCCTTGGATATAAATCGGAAAGATTGATACGATATGTATTACTCTCCTCTACCCCCAAAGCAAAACAGGTCGTATCATTCACATCGAAAGTTACTCCTATCGTATAGAGCCCTCTTCTTTTCGGGCGATGGAGTACAAACTGCACCGTATCGTACAGACTATTCTTTCTGAAAGTATAAAATGGCTCAAACTCTACCTCCGCCAGACGGGTTGAGTCCTGCCCCTCCACCGGAACGGCTTTCAGCCGGAAAGTCCGGGGCTCATCCTGCTTAAATCCTAGGATGGTCACCGCCAAACGAAGTGTATCCGTCCGTACAGAGTCTCCGTAATAATGTTTGTCCCACGGGCTCAATTCCTTAAATTGAAATGCAAAATCATAATCCAAAACCATTTTCTCAGGTTTATAGTCAAATTGAATGCTGTTCCGGTCTTCCTGATAAACAGTTATATCGTTGGGCGTACATCCCCAGGCACAGCACATCAGTCCTATATAAAATATCTTTTTCATAATTAACAGTTTTATATTATTCATCCACCAGGCCAAATTCGATTTCATCATCCGGAATCGGAAAGACATAATAGGCCTCCTTCATTCCGTCTTCAAACGGACAACGATGAAATGTCCTGGCATTGACATGTTTCAGGTAATAGAAAAATTGTCCCTCTGCATAAAAATCTTTCTGATATTCCTTCATTAATTCTTTCGTCCGCTGATCCTCATCGATAAAACGGAGGTTGTGGTTTCTGGATATTCCCCGGGCATTCCGAACCGTATTGAAAGGATCGGCAGCCTCACTCAGCGGGAGGGTTTCTGCGAGGATATAATACATTTCTGATAAACGTATTAATGGTATTTTCTCATTATAAAGACTATTACTCAGCACCAGATATTTCCGGGTAATAGCTTTCTGATCGTTTTCAACCCGGAGAAAACCATACCCGCTTTTATAACGGATATCATTAATTCCAATCGAATTTCCCTCATACACATCCGTAACATCCTTGATCGAAACCCACAAATGTTCAGCATTCTGGCCAGGCTGGGTAGAAAAATAGCCTTCCAGTCTTTTTTCCATATCATACATATTCAGCGCAAACAGGGTTTCCTTAAAACCGGTCTGATCTTTCTGGTTATCCCTAACCAGGCTCAACCCACATTTTTCAATGACTTCCGAAGCCTTTTTCCGTGCCTCTTCCTGATCTCCGATCCATAAATACACCCTGGCCATCAAAGCTTTTACTGCATACAGGTTCATACGATGTTGCCGGTAGCCAATAAAGGGTTCTTGGGCATTGTGTTCATAATCCATCGGATCATCCTTCAACAATTTTTCTGCACTTTCCAAATCGGACAAAATATGTTCCACCACCGAATCGGCCCTCATTAACGGGACTTTATCCGGCGTAAACCGGTCGCGCCAAGGCAAAACCTTGACAGACTGATTTTTCTCATAATTGACAGGTCCCCACATCCGCAACAAATCGAAATAGTGAAAAGCCCTTAGTCCCAAGGTCTCCCCTTTGATCAATTCGAAATATCCGGGCGTTTTGATGTTTTGCCCGTGCGTTTCCAGATAGCCCAGCAAATTGTTGATATTGGCAATGTTTTTGTACATAGCTTTCCAGATATCAGCAATTTTATTTTTACTGGTCTGTGTAAACTGATAATTGTATAATTCCCGGCGGTCTTTCTCTGTTTCCTGCGGATTATTGTCATAACGCTGAGCCAGGCGTTCCAAAAAAAGAAAACTCAGATTTTGTCCGTACAAATTATCTTTTGTCATGCGCCCATAAATACCAGTAACAGCACTTTTGAATCCATCCTCCGAATTAAAAAAATCTTCTGTTTTTATATCTGTTTTGGGCCTGACATCCAGCCAGTTCTGACAGGCAGAAAAAAACAGCAGGCCTATCAGTATCCCCGATAAAATTATCTTTTTCATTTCAGTTCTCTTTTAATTGAATAATACAGATAAGGATAAATTGAACATACGTGCAAAAGGATAATCCAGTCCCCGTTCTTCCTTGACGGATGAAAAACGGACCAAATCCTGAAATGTCGTACTCAATGATACGCTGCTAATGTTACAGGCCCGTAAGAAACCGAACTTTTTAGACTCCAGACGATACCCAACATTCAATGAAGCAAACCGGAATTCATTAAACTTCTCAATGAAACGGCTACTGGTAGCTGTTTGCTGACCCAAAATTTTTATGGATTTAAATTTAGTAACGTCCCCTATTTCCCGCCAGCGATCTTCGGCAGCGCGTTTATCCACATTATAACCGACACTGGCATTCTCCACCTTATCAACCAGAGTCGAATTATATCTGTACCCACCAAACTGGTATGAACAGGCCAACCCAAAGCTCAGATTTTTCCAGGTCAGTGATGAATTGACAGCCCCGCGCAATTTCGGCTGATCATCCCCGAATGCCACTTTATCAGCCGGATCCCAGACATAAGTCTTCTGCCCGTTACGTTTCAGAAAAACTTCCTGTCCGGTGGCCGGATCGATGCCCAATGAAGGAACGGCAAACAACTGAGTTGTGGATTTCCCTTCTTCATAAATAGGCAAAGGGGCACCTTTTTTTTTCAGATTCTCCTCGTTCATCTTTTTGACCACATTGGAAATCTTTTTGATCCGGTTGCGGTTGTGCGAAGCATTCCAACCGATAGTCCATTGAATCTGGCGTTCATAATCCCGAACCGGCATCAGATTCACACTGATATCATAACCCGTATTTAATGCCGACCCTGCATTCATCGTCATAGAAGGAAAACCACTGGAAGGAGACAGCGTATATTCCAGCAGTAAATTATCCGTCAGATTACTGTAATAATTGACAGAAGCATTCAAGCGGTTTTCCCAGAGTCCGAATTCCAGGATCAAACTCCGGTTATAAGTCTTCGACCATCCCAGATCGGGATTCCCGAAGCCCTTCAATTGTGCCCCCAGCACATCAGATCCCAGATAGGGAAATAACAGATCATCGAACGAATATGTCTCTATAGCCTGATAAGGGGAGTAATTCTGGGAACCCGTTACCCCATATGAACCCCGCAATACCAATGCAGAGACAAAAGAATGTTGCAGCCATTTCTCCCGGTCCACATTCCAGCGTACCCCGACAGACCAGAACGGAGCCATCCCGGTACCCGAACCGAATTGTGAAGCCATGTCTCCACGTATGCTCAGATCCAAAGCATACCGGTAATCATACATATAACTTGCTCCTCCCGTTACCCCGATACTCCGGGTGGTGTTTTCGTCTCCTCTTACCCTTTGATCCATATTGTAGGCAAAAAGCAGATCGGTCATATTATCGTTCGGAAATCCTGTGGCCGATAAAGTGATCCCGTCACTTTGCGATTCCCGGATGTCGTAACGTCCGAACAGACTGATCAGGTGTTTATCAATTGTTAAATTGTAATTGACCGAAGCATTTACCGTCCAACCGAAACTGGTCGCCTGGTTTTTAGAATAAGAACCTTGTTTGGTCAGATCCTGCTGATCAGCAAAATCCGTATGATTCTTGGATTTGAAAACTTCACTTTTAGCCGTTCCTTTGGTAAAAGAAGCCTGAGCCGAAACTCTCAAATTTTCCAATATGGCACACTCGATGGAAAAATTATCCGTTACACTGAAATTCTGACTCAAATCCTTATGGGGAAACTGAGTATTATAAAGTGGATTAGTAATCGTTACACTCCCGTTTCCTACTCCCATGAATTTTCTGTCTAAAACCTTAGTGTATTGTCCGTTTTCATCCGTCTTCCGGTAATAGGGATTTAATTTGGTATACTCACTGAAAGAACCATAGGGGGTATTGTTCCCTTTCGTATCCATCAAACTCAGCTGGTTACTGATATTCCATTTTTTCCTGCGGTACTGTATACTCAGGTTCAGTCCCATACTGGTCCGGTCTGATTCTTTCATGACACCGGGCGACGAATTGTAGTTCAATCCCAGGTTATAGCGTAAAGCTTCGTCACCACCTCCCATAGATAAGCTGTGCGAATGAGTCAGAGCAGTCCTCAGAGGGGCCGACAACCAATAGGTATTTACCCCCTTCAGAATTTCCGATTTATAGTGATTATAATAATTCATCTGTTCGGCACTATTGGGAGAATACAGTCCGGCATCCCATTCATATTGCAGTTTTTCTTCCGCATTCATCAGGTTGTAATCCCGCAAATCGGGCACTGAGAGTCCGAGATTGACAGCATATGAAATATTTAACGCTCCGACCGGTGGCTTTTTGGTTTCAAAGACAACTACACCGTTTGCAGCCCGGGAACCATAGATCGCAGTTGCCGAAGCATCTTTCAGTATGGTCACCGATTCCACTCTTTCCACATCCAGGTCCATGATACGCTGCAAAGGAACTTCAAAACCATCCAGGATAAAAAGAGGCATATTGGGACGGTTGGAATAATCCCCCAACAGCATATCCCATTTTGAACCGCTGACTTCCCCGATTTGTACATCCCCCCTCATCCGGAATTCCGGCATGGCATTCGGATCAGAACCTCTCTGATTGTTTTCCACAATCTGAAAACTGGGATCAAAAAATTGCAAGGCTTTCAACAAATTATTCGGACTCAGTTTTTTCAGTTCCTCCCCTTTCACGGTTACATAACTTCCCGAAAAACCTTCTACTTTCCTCGGCGTCATACCTGTCACCACCACTCCTTCCAGCTCTGCAACCTTGGGCGTCAATTTGATGACCAGATCAGTATACTTGTCCCTGTTTTCCAAAGTAAAAGTTTCTGTCTCATACCCGATAAAAGAGATAAGCAGCGCAGAAATACCGTGAGGCACTTCAATAAAAAATTTTCCGCCAATGTCGGTCACCACTCCCATCGCTCTCTGTTCTGCCAGAACGATACTCGCACCCGGAAGGGGTTCTTTGCTTTTGGCATCGACGATGATACCACTAACTTTGATCACATCATTACTCTGATGTACCCGGGACACCGGTTTTATAACCACCGTACAGTTCAGTTGATATTCAAGTTCTACATTTTCTCCGGCCAGCACCCGCAACAACAGATTATCCAGTGGACAATCTTTCAGATCCAGGGTCACCTTTTTCTGTAAATTTAAAATCGAATGATTGTAAAAAAACTGCACCTTTGCCAATCCGGCAATTTTGTCCAGCACTTGTCCCAGTTTTTCATTTTGTACTTGCAAGCTTACCGGCATTTTCCGGTAATCGGTTCCATCCTGTGCCTGTCCGTCGAACAAACAACAACAGAGCAAACACAACATTATGAAAAATTTAATACTACCTCCCCGGATAGTTTCCCGAATTTTTTCCATAATTTTGATTCGTTTTAAGTTAGAAATTAATTTAATCCGGAGGGTGAGGACAAATTCTGCTCAATCTGTCCTCCCCTCATTTTATTTCAACATATTGTTCAGTGTAGTTTTGAAATATTTATTGTTACTCCGTTTTTTCAGGAAATCTTTCACCAAAAGCTGGATGTCACTGAAATCCCGTCCTGCACTAATCTGATTAAACAGAAAGACAAACAAGGCATTCTCCCTCAATGCAGCATTGGAATAGAAGGCAGCAATATCTTCATACTCCGCCTTCATCGTTTTATTGGGAACATATTCATTCCCCGCATCACGGGCAGCCTTTCTCCGCATGTAATCTTTGTAAGTCAGCAGAAATGCCATATAAGCATGGCTTTTCAGGGAATATTCATCTTCATGTAAACAATAACGATCCAGCACATTCCAATAGCCGTCCGGATAAGTGATATTTCCTCCACTTTTGCCCGGACCATATACCATCGGACACTGAATCAGATTTGTCAGCAAGAGAGACTCGTGCTCGGCATAAAGGTAATTATAGACCTCCTCGGGAATTTCATCTTTAATCGCTTCCAGTAAAGGCAACTCTTCTTCAAGTTCCTTCCGGGTCGCCGCAAAATAATCGGATAAGGAGACCTGAGTGACCACAGCAGCTAAGGTATTCATCTTGTAACGATTCTTTATCCTCAGATTCCGCATATCCCGGATCACATTATTAGCTTTTACAATTTCAGGAGTCCCGGTAAATTCTGCCGTCTTATAATTCCGTCCCTCATACTGTATATCTGCATGGATCTGATCGCCAGGCCTCAGGAAAATCCAGATATACGCATTGAGCTTCAACAAGACCACATCATTGAGTTTTGCCTCAACCTCCATATTCTGCCCCTCTTTATAGGGAAATTGCATATTATTTTTTTCTTCTCCGATAAATTCAAAGTCGACCACTTTCCCGTTATAACCGGTCACTGTTGCACTGACAAAGGTCGTTTTCTGTGCCCACAATGGAAAAACCTGAAGAAGGCACAATCCTACGATAAACAATATTTTTTTCATAAACCTTATTTCTTTTTAAGCACCTCTTTTACTTTGGCAATCAGCTCTTCGCCCCGGAGATCAATAGCCACGACTTTGCCCTGAGGATCGATCAGTACGGTCCGCGGGATAGCCTGAACGTTATATCTTTTCATCACCTGGCTTTGCCAAACTTGCAGGTCGCATGCCTGTGGCCAGGTCATGTGCATCTCTTCCACAGCTTTTTTCCAGTCGCTCTCCTTATGATCCAGTGAAATACCAATGATCTCAAAATTTTTTCCCTTACACTGTTTGTAAAGCTTTACCACATTCGGCATCTCCCGCCGGCAAGGTCCGCACCAGGAAGCCCAGAAATCCAGCAATACATATTTTCCGGTATAATTTTTCAAAGCAACCTGATCGCCATCTATTCCCGGCAACTTGAACTGGAAAGCTGTACTACCTACTTTAAAATTCTGTTGCTCAATATATTCTTCCAAATCTTTGGTATAAGGATGGTCGTCCAATACCGGATCCAGTTGCGCACGCAATGCTTTCAGTTCATCAACAGAAAGATCAGCCACCATTTCCCAACGCATCATAAAAGGAGCAAAAGCCTCGTCATTGAAACGGGTCACCAGATCCCGCTGAATCTCCAGTTTACGACGATTGCCCAAATCAGTACGCCTCTTAAATTCTGTCTCCTCTCTCTTCAGGTCCCATCCGTATTTATCCCAATAAATCCGAGCCTCAAAGATCATGCTATCAGTTACAAACCGATCCCTCATACGATAAAAGGCCATAAGCTCATTATTTCTTGTGCCCGATACACTGGCCCACAAGAAATTATCAGCTCTTCCGGAAATCTGTATCGTCCCATTCTCCAGAAACACCGGAGTTAATTGTCCATCCTGACTTTTGATAAAATGCATAGTGACCACATCCACTTTCGGTCCCTTAAAAGTATACTTCCCGTCAACAACCTCACAACTATCGATATTGGTCTGCTTTCCATGTATACCATCCTCATGCGTTAAATACACCTTCCCTTTATAATCCCCGCTAATTGTACCCTGAATCAGGTATCCTTCCACCTTTTTTTCTTCCTGTCCGAAAACGATTCCGGACAACATCAGGCCTAAGCCTAAAATCATTAATTTTTTCATCGGTTTGAATTAATTTAATTAAACATTTAATTATTGGATATAAATAACATTACCTTGTTTTTGAGCAAATACGCAAGAAGTGGCATTCAAACGTTCCATAAAAGCCAGTACATCTTCTTCTTTAAAAACAATACCGGTATAGACTTCCGCTGCACCCGTAGTATTCTTAAAAATAATCTTCACTCCATACCACCTTTCCAACACCTTAGCCACTTCCTCCAATGTCTGTCCTTTAAAGATGTAACGCCCCTCTCTCCAGGATATATAATCGTTTGTATTTACCCGTTTTATCTCTACAGCTCCGGTATTACAATTCAACCGCAATTGCTGGTCAGGAGTCAGATCATACTCTGCATTTTCTGTATGTACCTTCACCTTTCCTGCACACAAGGTCACTGCTGTAAAGTTTTCATCCGGATAAGCATTGACATTAAAAGAAGTCCCCAAAACCTTTATCTTTAAATCATGGGTCACCACATAGAAAGGACGGGAAGCATCTTTCGCCACCTCCAGATAAACCTCCCCATCAGCATAAATTACCCGCTCCCGGTTTGAAAAAACTACCGGAAATTTCACAGAAGAAGCGGCATTTATCCATACCCGGGTTCCATCGGAAAGCGTAAACCGATAATCACATTGGGCAGGAGTAGTTAAAATTTGGTATTCCAAGCCAACTACGTCATTCTGATTCTGGATATATTCCGAAGAACCAGTATCCGGCAAAGCAAACAGAGAACCGCTTAGCTCCTGTAATTCCTGCTTTTCATTATCCAATACCACCTTCCGGCCATCAGGCAAAGTCAGTGTCGGATATCGGTGAGAAGAACCGGAAGACAGGTATAGCTGTTCCGTTGGAGAAACAGATTCACGTATAGTCCACCACAAAACAGCCCCCACAATCAAAGGAAATATCAGGACTGCCGCATACCTCAGGCGACTGATCAATAATCTGTGACGGGAACGTTTTTCCATCACCAGCCGCCTGTCAACAAACCGCAGGAAAGCCGTTTCAGAAGAAATTTCCGAATATTTCCCCAAACAGCTCCCCTTTTCTGCACACAACTCCTCAAACAATCCCCGGTTATGCTCAGATTCATTTTTCCACGCTTCCAGCCTTTCCTCCTCTTCTCCAGTAATTTCCCCCAACAAAAAACGACTGATCAGTGCCGATATCTCAAATATTTCTTTATTGTCCTCTACCATAAAAAGGTTCGATTATTTTGGGCAAAATAAAAGTAGATAAGAGTAGATAAAAGCGGAGAAAAGCAATTGTACAGAAAATCGAATATTATAATTCAACCAGAGATTATAAAAACATAACACAAAATAAATGAATAAATTACATTTAAATAAAAGCATAAAACACCAAAAGTTTATCATCCTAACTTTTTTCAACTTTTCTTTTCTTTTATTTATTTTTATAAACCAAAATAATCGAACATTTATTTAGTTATTCACACATTAGTATATAAACAATAGCAAAACACACTCATCAAAAAAAAGGGGGTGTAGAGATTGAAAAAAAGGGATTTTTATTTTTGGTCATATGGCTGGTATTACCATAAAATTTCATGAATGGATACAAAGTACCCCGGACATATGAGAAGGTTCCGGTCTGGTGAAAGACTCATCAGACCGGAAAGCTTTTCCTTCTTAATTCATTAATTTACCAACCTTTTTATATTTGAATAAAGGCAATAGAACAGGGTAATACATCGAAAGTTTACTGGTAGATTTTATTCTCACTGCCACAAAAAAGGGATAAATAAAATTAATAATCAGAACAGCCAGCACTAAATATAGTAGAAAAGAAAAACTTAAGTGCCCTCCCACGCTCATACTTTTTATAGTTTTATACCAATAATATATGCTCACTATAACCACTAGAAAAGTAAAGAACAATTGAAAATTCAATACATTACATGCTTGTATACAAAAACTTTCACCCTCGCTTTCTTGATTCAATTTCCAATAAATATAAGGAAAAAGAATATTACCAAAAGGAAACAGCATCGAACCCAGAACGACAAAAAGATGTAGTATGATTATTTTTTTATAGTCTTAAATTTTAAGAATTACAACTAACAATGTGTATTTGCGGGGATAGATAGAATCCTATACAAACAAGAGTCTATCCAATCCCCGGATAACCAGACTAAAGAATCATTTCCGCTTAAAAAATTTTCGGATATAAAAAATGATGAAGTATATAATAAAGAAAGAAATAGTATTGGCATACAGCACCAAAAGCAAATCCCAGTCCCAGTGACGACCCAAAATCAGGAAACCTATGAAAACCAGACATCCGTTAATAAAACATGCTTCCAAGATAGCCTGAACTCTCAATTCTGACAAAAAAGGCTGTCCTTTTTTCTCCTTAGCAAAAAATACAAGAAACAGTGACAGCAAGAGTACAGTCGGAAAAAAATTCTCCCCGACAATCATTCCTCCTATCTTTAAAGGCTCTGAAGCCATAAATCCTGAGTAAACGCCAGCCGCTCCGGCCAAAACGAACAATGTCCATCCAATCTTTCTAAAAACCGATGGAAATAAACAATATAAATTCATAATTACAGTTTTATTGACAAGCTCTGTGATACATCATCTTGTCCTAAGCTTGTATTGCATTACTTAAATCTTGATCATTTCTTAATATTTCATTGACTAGTGTCTCATTTCACGACATCAGTAGTGATTAACACAAGCAGACAAAACACATATAATCAATACAATAACCGAAAAATCATAATATTTATTCATAATTTCAATCATTTAAAACAATATTTACATCAGGCTAAAAATTTGCAGTTTTTTGCCAATCCTTATAATCCTATAAAAAATATATATCATTTTCAACTCCATCATTTCAGAGACTTCAAAAACTTTATCACCTCCTCCGGATTATTCTGCCAATACATTTGCCTTAAAATACCCTGACAATCAATGATTGCAACGCAAGGGGCCGGAAAATAAGGATCAAATTCGCCTTTATATTCCAAAGGAACACGCACATTTTTCCAGGGATGGCGAGCATAAAACTGCTTTACATCCCCATACGTGGCCAAAGCAATAAAATCAACATTTTTATAATTAACAGCCAACGAATCTAAAACATCAATCAAAGCAATACAGGGAGGACAACGATCTCCCCAAAAAGCTAGTACAGTTGTATAATTCTCTCTACCGGCAACAATAAAATCGCCATTTACATCCTGGAAGGTTTGCGGAAGCACTTTAGTACCAATATATCTGGCAGGATCTTTTGCGCGTAGTAAACAATGTAGCGTATCCCCGCCTCCTTGCCGGAAGGAAACCACATATTGTTGAGAATTTACCATTTCACTATAAACTCCGGTTTCAATTATCTCACCCAGATCATTGTAATAGACAAGTTTTCCTGAAACACGGACTTTCCCATCTTCAGTCATTTCCAGTTTGCCTTGGGCATGTGTATAAATTCCCGAAAGGATTAAAAATAAAAACAAAAATATTTTCATAGCTTAAGGTTGTTCTGTTACTAAAATAGCACATTCATCTACACAAGTACATTGAAATACATTAGGCTCATAAGAACACAATGCACAACCTACTTCACACACTTTACCTAATTTCTGAATACAACAGTACCAATACTGACCTTCTGCACTTTCTTTATTTGTTTTAGTCATAACATGTGAACGTTCAATCTGTTCTATTCCTTTCAATTTTAATGGTATACTAGATTTAATTATATTACCTATTAGACCTTTATCAATCAAATAATAAATAAATGCCACATATCCATTATAAATGTTCTGAACATAATTTATTTCGGTTATTTCAAATTTTTTAATCTCATAAGTTGATTTTAAATAATTTCCGACTTCTTCCTTAAAATTTTCGATGTTTGTTGATATCTTATATCCACTAGGTTCCCATCTGCAATTATTAAAAACAGCCAGGTAGACATATTTTATTCCCTGATGAGCCAATGCCGGCCTGAATCTGATATCAGCCGTATGGATGTATTCTGAAGTCACATCCCGGACAAAAGGTTGCCTGAACAATTCCGGAACATAATTCTGATCCTTTAAAGTATCTTGCCTGCTAAAAGTATACCGGTACACTTTCGGTATTTTCCGGTATATTACAGGCTGAACCAAAGTAGAAGTATACATTCCGTCAATGACAGCAACCCAGTAGTGGCAGCCATTGGTGTTCCCCCAGGCCGGGACAAAATCCAGAGCAGCAGGAATCCCGGAGGCACGGTAATGATACAATTGCAGCAAACCGGTATCGTAACAATCAAATTTATACATATAACCGAAGGGATATGGTAAACGTCTTTCAAAATAAAAAAATTTCGGAAAATAAAAATGACAGACCCCTTGTGCTGAATAATTCACATCATCGTACCATCTTATGATTTCCTCATTTTTCTTTCTATTCACAAAAGAGGTATCCTGAATTTGTTCCGGAATTTCATTTTCAATCCGGTAAGGCAGAACATACTCACAAAATTCGTCAAAATTCAACTTTCCAAGCCATGGCAATTTTTGCCACATTTCAAATTTACACTCTATATGGCGGATCAGAAAGTCAGAAGTAATATGCCGGATATCTTCCTGTATTTCCTGTTGATCTACCAACAATCCGGACCTGTTAAACACAGACTGAAGTACTTTACAAGTATAAGGGGAAACATCCTTCATCTCCCGAAGGCGGTCTGTATATGCTTCAAAACTCTCTCCACCATATGAAAAATGTCCCGGCATATTCTCTATCAAAAACACAAGTGCTTTGAATTTGAGAGTATCACTTCTTTCTTTCGAATAGTGGTTTAATGCTTTTAATAACTCTGCCTGATTATCTCCAGCTAACCTCAAAGCCATATCAAGCCTGGAAAAGTCACCACTACAACCATTTCCTGCAAACATACCGAACAATATGACGATAAATTTATACATATGACTATCTCTTTACCAGTAGTAAAACACACTCCTCAAAAAAAAGAGGGGGTGTCGGTATATCATATTTTTTTACTTTATTTTATTGGATGAATTGTGAAGATGAGTATCATTGCACCGACAATAAAAATCAATAGCAGCCCTATGTATAGGGCTGCTATCAATCCATATTCAAAAATGGGGGGATAATAATCCGAAATGTACTTTAAAGCAGTTAAAGTTCTTTTAACTTCTTTTCAATTTGTGAACGCTCTTCTTGTAAACGGGGCAATTCCTCCGTTTCTGCCTCTGCTATGACTTCACCGATCCATTTCAAGGCGGTACGTAACGCATCCTTGTGATCCGAATACCAGCATATCTGTCTGGACATCATTATCATATACGTCTGTTTTTCCTTACCCCGGAATACATTCACATCTATCACAGTCTGTACAGCCCTCACCATTGCCATCCAGTCTTTAAATTTATATTGTGCAGGCATCAGATAGGCTAGCCACTCCGTTGATTTTTCGTAATCGGAATGCTGAAGGAGAGACAGTAACTGACAATATTCTTTATTTTCAATCGGAGGAACTTTGCCATAGGTATACAAACGTACTTTACTACCGTACATCTGATTGATCTTCGCATTGACCTGCAATTCTCCGAACAACTGATAAAATTCATTCCGATGTTCAAATATATAGATCGCCTCACGGCTGACCGGTGATTCATTATAACGCAGGAAAAGATTCCAATATTCCGTTTTTTTCAATAAAGACACATCAAATCCCGGAGAGAAAATATTTTCCAACACCTCGGCTTTCTCCTCCCGTAATCCGGCTACATGCAGAGCCTCGAGAAATTCAATCAAAAATTCCGGAGTTCTTTCACCTTCCCGATAACGCTTTTGTAACGCCACCAAATTACGTTTCGGATCCAGTCCTTGTTTCAGCCGGGCTATCATTTCAAGAGCTTCGCACTTTCCTTCCATCCGGTGGAGTAACCGTCCTTTAGTATCTGTAATTAGCAATACCGGCTCTGTATACACCTGATAAATACCACTCAACCTTTTTTTCTCTTCTCCCTGTGTGTAATCAGCCGTTACAAAATTGGCATTGATAAAATCAGCCACACTGTCTACAGTAAATACCTTATTTTTAATATACAGGCATGGAGAACAACGGGGCGAACCGAAATCCAGCAAAACATACTTATGTTGTTTTTTCGCTTTTGAGAATATTTCACTTACCGGAACATCCCTGTACATTTTCACCTTTCGGTTCTGGGCTCCCAGATCCAGGAAGCCCAGTAACAACAATCCAACTACAAATGTCTTCATCTTTCTACCTTTTCAAACGGATTCCATCCAGACAGAAGTAAGGAGGGATCAACTCGTTTCCACTCCCGTCCTTATATGAACAATCTACACCAAAGACAATTTTATCCACTTTACCCAATGCGGTCAGATCGGCCTTGATCCAATCTCCCCGGAGGAAATTAAAATCGGGATGACCGCTATCTGCACCTTTCCGGCAACAAAGATAAAAGTCTATTGTTCCGGTTTGCTGACCACCGAGATATCCTTTGATCACCAGTTTATAGTAATCTCCGTCCAGATTCAAAGGCCGCATGACACCCGGTGCGTAAGTATACCATACACCTTTTGGAGCGGCCGGGATATTGGGATTGGCAATATTTCCGGTCTTTTCTCCATAATACATAGCATAATAAGCATAAGTAGTATTGGCTACCAAAATATGCTCTACCACGGTGGCCTTATCAAGGGTGAAATAAGCATCCTCTCCTTTTACACAAGCCACCGCATACACTCCCGTCTGATTCGGACGGGGTGTGAACACGCTGAAACGGTTGGAGTCGAGCGCCACCTGGCTACCTGTAAAAGTCAGGGAACGGTTGCTCCTCCGCGAATAGGCAAAACCACTGTACTCACCATTTGCCCCTTTTACGGTGTTAAACCTGATCCCTCCGGAAGTGAACCCACCTTCAGGGACAACATGGGTGAATTTTTCCAGTGACAATTCATTGAAGGTAATATCATCAGGAACAGGTACTAACAGATCGTCCTTATCCGAACAGGCAGTTAAATGTACCATTGCCCACACGAACAGATATATTAATTTTTTCATATGATTATAATTTTTATTTTCATCAGATTTAATTATCAAAACCGGGATTTGGCTTTATCTCTTTATTGACACTGGTTTCTACAGATGGAATAGGCCAGCAGCAAAGTTCCTGAGTGATCCTATCCATATCCGTATCGGACTTCATGGATTTAAACCATGGCTTATTATCCTTTTGTATACGTAGGGAAGCCAGCCAGTCACTCCCGTTCTCTGCATATAATTCAAGGCAATATTCTTTGAAAATCAAATCCATAAGCTCTTCCCGGGTAGCCGGAACAGGCAACTGGGGTAAGGACGGATAGGTACGCTTCCCTCTCATTGTATTCAGAGGCGCAATAGCATCAGCCAAAGGCATTCCGGTACGTGCACGCAATTCTGCCTGAATCAGGAATAATTCGGGATACCGGAAATAATAGGTAGTGAATTTATCATTCATATTTTTCCGTCCTTCACGGGCAAGCTTGGTCGGACAAAAATACAAATTTCCGGTAGCTCTCAAATGTCTGGCCCACCCCATTGTAGCTTCATAGCGGGGATCAGCTGTCAGCCAGGTATTGAACTCTGAATAAAAAGATTTTAATGAAGAAGGCACGGTTGCCTCATCCACATACAAATCCCCGGTAGTAATCATCGTCATAGAATAAGTTGCTTCTCCGTATGCCCGGCCCCCGTCATCTTCAAGATAACGGGCCCATAAAACCTCTTTAGAATCCCAGGCATCCTGATACATATTCTTCATATCCGGATCCATAGCAAAAGTTGCAGGTGCTGTAGCAATGATCTCATCCGTTAATTCCAGAGCTTCCGCATAATCGCCTTCCCACCCCCGGTTGAGCAACAGTTTTACCTTCAATACCTGAGCCATTTGTCTGGACAAGCGGGTAGCTTTAGTGTAATCCCCCAGATTGGCTATGGCTTCTTTCAGATCAGCAAAAATCTTCTCATAGCTTTCCCGTACAGAAATCCGGGGACGGAACATATTCACCATATCACTCAATTCCTCCCGGTAAAGGATACCGTATTCGTCATCCGCCCAAAAATGGCCGAAACACCATAACAGATGGGCATTTACCCATGCCCGGAAACATTTGGCCTCGGCCACCATACTTTTCTTCTCCTGAGGCGAAGGAAATTTCTGTTCATCCAAAGCAGAGATAGAAATAATGGCAGCATTGGCAGCATTCACGCAAGCATACCATTGCCGCCACCAGGTGCCCAAAGCTGCCGTTGTTGAATTATAATTCATTGAATAGTAGGTCGTTCCTCCGGTCTTTGCCACTCCGGCCTGTGCAGATAAAGCACAAAATACCGAACCTCCGAAAAAATCACTGGCAGAAGTTCCGCTTCCCAGACTCAGCGTAGCATACATACCATTGATCACACTCTTTGCCCCGTCATAGTCTTTGATTGCATTGTCAATAGTCAGGTTATGTACCGGCTTCTCGGTCAGAAAATCCTCACATGAACACATACTAATGACAAGAATGCATAATATATATTTTATCTTCTTCATAATTTTCTTCTTTAAAATCTTTATGGACTTTACAAACTCAAATTCATTTGAACGAAAACTTCACACCCACATTGTACACTCTGGCCGAAGGATAAATACTGCGGTCAATACCCTGTCCTACTGTAGTAACATCCTTAGCCGAATAAGAAGTCCCTTCAGTGCTGAAATTTCCCTGCGGGTCAAAGCCCGGATATTTGGTAATTGTAAACAGATTAGAAACAGCCAGGGACAATTCAATATTATTGACAAATGTTCCGGTATACCATTTTTGCGGAAGACGATAATTGATATTCAACGCATTCATACGCAGATAAGAAGCATCATGGATAAACATGTCACACACAGTATATCCCGGTCCATTGGAATAGGCCAGACGAGGGTAAGAGGCATCAGGACCGACAAAATTATAGCTGTCGAACATCATATTATACACATTATAAGTACCCAGATCATAGGCTTTCTCATACTGGTAATACCACAAGCGTTTCGCTCCGTAGGAATAGGTAAATACCGCCGATGCATAAAGATTCTTCCAATTGAATGACAACTGAAAACCTCCGAAAAATTTGGGATTAAAGTTACCCAGATTGGTTTTATCCTTAGACGTGATTTTATGGTCACCATCCAGATCCATCAGGTATAAATCACCGGGAGACTCATAAGCGCCCCGATAATGCTGCTGCGCCCCGGTAGTTCCTGATTCCGTTTTCAGGGCAATAATTTCTTCCTGGGTGCGGAACAGACGTCCTGCATATTTATAGCCATACCAGTCACCGATCTTACCGCCTTCCTCCAAATGAACATATTCATAATAATAAGGAATTTTCAGCTCTTTGACGATTCCGTCCAGTTTCTTCACCTTGCCGGTATTGGTAGCAATGTTAAAACCGAAGTTCAGCGTCATGTCGCGTTTTTTCAACAGATCGGCTTTGATATCGAATTCCCAACCAGTATTGGAAATCGTCCCCACATTCTGACTTACCGTCTCGAATGAAGAGTTCGCTGCCACAGAGCCATCATAGATCAGATTGTTGATCTTCTTCTGATAGTAACCCAGTGTACCCCGGATACGTTCGTTCAGTAAACCGAAGTCCAGACCCAAATCCTTGGATATGGTTTCTTCCCATTGGAGGATCGGATTTCCCAGAGAACTCGGCCGGATACCAGGGACTCCTTCATAAGACGCAGCACCCATCAAAGACATATAGTCATAATTACCCAGGTTCTGCGATCCGGTTTTACCTATCGAAGCCCTCAGTTTTAAATACGGAATATAAGGACGCAAGGAGGCCATAAACTCCTCTTCAGATATTACCCAGGCCAAAGCCCCCGACGGGAAATATCCCCAGCGACTGTCAGGCCCGAAACGGGAAGATCCGTCAGCACGGAACGTAAAAGTGGCCAGATACCTCTGGTTGAACTTATAGTTCAAACGAGCCATCACAGATACCAGCGAATTTCCGTTTTCATCACTTTCAGCCTGTGAATCGGCACCACTTTGAAGGTTGATGAGTATTTCTTCATCCGGAAAATCCTCACCGGAAGCACCCAAGGATTTAGACTTATACTTTTCAATCGAATGTCCCAGCAAAGCCACCAGATTATGTTTCTCCCAATCCTTCATCCAGGTCAGGGTGTTTTCCCAAACGTATGTCGTATTGTCGTAGTTTCCTAAGCTACGGGTATTATATGAGGCATTATAACCGCGGGTTCCTTTTTTCGAAAACACATCAGACTGTGTATTTGAATAATTGACAGTACCTGTTGATTTGAATTTAAGTCCATCAAGAATATTCCATTCCATAAAAGCAGACCCTGAGAATATTTTTCCCAGTCCGTCATTCCGGTTGGCCAGTGTCAGATTAGGATTTTCAATGGTGGTATTGGTCGGAACCAGATTAATACTTCCGTCTTCGTTATAAGCAGGAAAATCGGGCCGGAAGCGGATAACATTTCCCAATAGATTATCTTTATTATTAGTCTTTCTGGACGAAGCAGATAAATTCAATCCGAATTTTAACGGTTTTCCAATCAGTGTCTCAAAATTCAAACGGCCGGTATATAATTTACTGCGTCCGCCTTTTACTATCCCTTTCTGGTCGTTATAAGAAAAAGAAATAAAATAATTACTCCGCTCCGTTCCTCCCCGGATAGAAAGGTCATATTGCTGGGTAAGAGCATTTTGTGTCATTTCTTTCCACCAATCGGTATCCCCCTCATAAAATGCATCGCTTTTCAATTGCAGGAAACTACCATCCCATTGGCTGGTCATTAACTGATTGAATTTTGTTTCATCAAAAAAGAAACGGGTATTATAATCAAAACCACCGTTGACCTCTATGGTTTGCCGTCCGACAGTCTCTACAAAACGCTTGTATGCGGATGCATCCAAAGCTTTGACTTTATTGGAATTGACAGTCTGTACTCCGGCACGGATATTCAAATCAATCGTGGGTGTCATGCCCTTTTCCCCCCGCTTGGTAGTTACAATCACAACCCCATTGGCAGCCCTGGAGCCATAAATGGCCGTGGCAGACACATCTTTCAGAATATCAATACTCTCAACATCAGATAAATTGAGATTGAAAAGAGTATTATTGATATCTCCGGATGAACTGATCGAATAATCGGGCACTCCGTCAATCACCCACAAAGGCTGTGTATTCCCGGTCAAGGTAGATACTCCACGGATAATCACATTGACAGGAGAAGTCGGAGAAGCCGACTGAATAGAAACGTTTACTCCCGGAGCACGCCCCTGCAGCATACTCTGTACGGAAGCCCCCATGGGTGACATGGCTATTTCCTGAGAGTTGAGTCGGGAAACAGCACCGGTAGCATCTTTTACCCGTGTAGTCCCATACCCCTGAACCACAACTTCATCCATATAACTAACACTTTCTGTCAGTTCAATGATATTATCATCTGTCCTGAACATTTCAGGACGGAGATCGACAGTTTGTTTTTCAAAACCGATGCAAGTCACCGTCAAGGTAGTAGCTGTAGCAGGAATGCGTAAAGCAAACTCTCCGTTAATATCGGTCGCAACCCCAAATGTCGTTCCGCCAACAAATACATTCGCTCCCACTACCGGCTGTTTTTTAGCATCAATAACACGCCCTTTGATTTCTACCATCTGAATTTGCTGAGAAATAACCGGAAGCGGTGAAGTTTTCCGAATGTCCTTACGCAGTACAACAACCCGGTCATCCTGAAGTTCAAAAGTCAAAGGAGTGTTTTTAAAAACACCTTCCAATAAGGCTTTTACATCCGTTCCGGTTACTTCAGCAGTAATTTTCACCCCCACCTGATCTAAGTCGCTGTAGACAAAGGTATATCCGGTCAGGCCTTCCAGGTTAGCTACCACCTCTTCAATCGTAGCATCCCGGAAACGGGCAGTCAGTTTTTCATTCTGACTGTAACCAAATGAATTCATACATAGCAACATACATCCCAATAATGGTAGTAGTCGCAAGTCAAATTTCCATACAGAGAAGCCAATAAGAATCCCTGATTTCTTTTTCAAGAAACTGTTTTTCATAATTTCAGACTTAAGTTAACAAATAATTAGGTTAGTCTATTTTCGTACACAAATTACATGATCCTGTTGTATAAAATGAATCCGACCAGTGGATTCGAGTATCTTCAGGATAGTATTTCCGTCTTCATACTTCCTGATATTACCTGAGAAAGGAATACTTTTCAAGGACTCTTCTTCGTATTCAAAGCTTACATCATACCAACGCGACAGTTGCCGCAGGATTTGTTCCAAAGGCACGGATTTAAATATAAAACGTCCTTCTTTCCAGGCTGTATAAACCCCTGTGTCGACTTCGTAAGTAGAAATCCGGCGAGTCGTTTTATCAAATACAGATTGTTCACCAGGCCTCAACGGACGTTCCGCCTGAGAAAGGCGGACAACTCCTTTGACCAGTGTCGTCACAATAGATGATTCCTCCCGATAGTTCTGGAGATTAAATTCTGTTCCCAGTACTTCGATGGCCATTTCCTGGCTATGGACAACAAATGGATGTAATGAATCCCTGGCAACTTTAAAATAAGCCTCTCCGGCCAATAGGATCACTTCCCGCCTGCCATCAGTAAACTGTCTGGGAAATTTCAGTTCAGTTTCTGAATTCAACCACACTTTTGTCCCATCCTCCAATATCAACTGAAACTCACCTCCACGGGGAACCGAAACGGTCATCATTTCTGCTAAAAGGTGTTGTTTTTGAGTAAATATACTATCTTTAACCGAATAGGAGCAAGCTGTCAAAGCTGCTTCTTCCCCACTCTGCCAAGAAAGAATGGCCCGGGCATCTACGGGCAAAGAAAGAACAAGCTGCTGAGAATTAGAATGGTAATCCTGACGCAACAACCAATATCCTCCGAAACCCAATAATAACAATACCACAGCCGCATAACGTACCAAACTGAGATAGGTACGGCGGGATCTCACTAAAACGGTATGATTCCGAACATTATTCCAGGCCTGTCGCTGGTCAAACAACGCCAGAATATTTTGTTTATTCCTGATCCGCTCTGAATTGAGGATTTGATCAAATAACTCCTTGTTATCCGCAGAGGTTTGCAGCCATTTGTCCAACTCCTGTTGCTGAGTAGCAGAAATTTCACCAATATAGCAGGCAAAAATTAAATCTGCTATTTTCTCCCGGTCTGTATGTTCCATGGTTATTCCTTTTACAGTATAACAAATAAACCCACAAACCGTACTATGGAAAATAAATAATTTTTTAGAAATTTATAAAATTTAAAAGAAAAGGAAAGAGCCTAAGGCATCCTATAAATAAGTATCAGCAAGATACAGCATCAATATCAGATATTCATCCCGATAGAGATCACGCAGAATTTTGTATCCTTTTACTTTCTGATTTTTTACTGTGTTTACGGAAAGATTCAACAGCTTCGCTATTTCCTGGTTCTTTCTACCATCAATGGAAAGTTCCATAATTTTACGGCATTCTGCGGGAAGCGATTCCAGCCAGCAATTCAGTTTACGGTCAAATTCTTCCATCACCCAATAGTGATCGGACTCCGTATCCGTTTCTTCCGTCGCATAAGCTTTCAGCTTCTCTTTCTTCATCTGCTCATGCCGGGACAAATTAATACAGGCATTCCGTGCCGAAACGAACAGAAAAGAAGTAATTTTCTCCATACAGTCAAAATCCTTTCTCTTATCCCACAAACGAATAAACAGATCCTGCACCAAATCATCCGTTGCGACAGGGTCTTTTATAAAATTATATACATAAGAGCATAACACTTTATAATAGCGTCCAAACAGCATACTGAACGACTGCTGATCTCCACGGTTAATTCCCTCTATGATATTTTTCATTGTCCCAAGTCTAATACCAAGTTACAAAATTAGAACTAATTAATAATAAAACAAACCCACCCTTAGATTCATTATTTATATAATAAGAAATAGATAATAATAGTATTAAACAATTGGAATGCCTATTTTATGCCATTTCTGAATTTCATGGGGGAATATCCCGTCATACGGCGGAAGAAACGGCACATGTAAGATGCATCTTCAAAATTCAAGCAATCGGCAATGTCAGAAAGGGACAATTGTGTGTCATTAAGATAGGTCTTCATTTCAACGACAAGCTGCTGGTCAATCAGCGATTTCGGAGACATTCCGTATGCACGGCGGTATATTTTGTAAAGATAGTCGGGAGTAATTATATGTTTATCTCTATACTCGGCGAGGAAGGAGTTACCGCTTTTGCCATTGCGTGCTACCTTTTCCCGATCGTCTTCTCAATCAGCAATGCTGTAGCCCAGGCGGCCCAACCAATCATCAGTTTCAACTACGGAGCACATCAACCGGAACGTGTCAGGCAGACACTACACGTTTCGCTTTTTACAGCCGTTGTATGTGGCATAACGATAACCCTCTGCCTATGGCTGGGAGCAACAGGTATCGTCAGTTTGTTTCTTAACCCTCAGGAAAGCGCCTATAGTATGGCAGTTGAAGGATTACCACTATTTGCCTTATGCGCCGTATTTTTTGCAGTCAATATCACTTTCATCGGTTATTATCAGAGTATTGAGAATGCTTTAGCATCCACTGTATATACCTTATTGAGAGGTGTGATATTCCTGGAGCCCTGTTTCATCCTGCTCCCCAAGGTGATTTTAGCAACAGCTTATTTCCGTGCTTGCCTATATAATATATTACCGCGTTGCTCGATTATCCACAAACCATCAATCTGCCGGACATTGTAGGTGTCATCGTCTTCCTGATTCCAGGCATATCCTCCAGCAGGCAACTGACGCCGGTTCAATACCGTATAATTCTCATTATCAGGAATATATGTTTCCACTTGTGAAGAATCAGCTGAAAATACCAGATAGGCAGCACTGGAACTCAGCTTATCTGTTTCAGAAACCAACTGAACTCCTTCCTCAAAAATGCGGATACAATCCTGCCGGACTTCTGACCAGGTATAACCTGCCGCTGCATTACAACCATGTTCATCCTTCGCTACTCCGATTTTTTTTTTGAAGCATCAACCGGAGTATATACAATCTGTAACTTTCCAGCATCACCCTCCAGTTTCAACTCTGTAGCATTTACCGTAAACTTGTCTACTTTCGGCAAAGCTTTCAGATACTGATCTTCAAAAGCCATATCAGGACAATACATCATCGTCGCTCCTCCGGGTTTCACCGTTATTTTTCCTTTTTCTTTCGACTCGTAAGTTCCGAAAAAGCGGTTACATCCGGCAGAACCGTATACAGCAGTACTGTCACTGAACAACAACGTAGGCAATTCCTGAGGATTGGTGACAGTCTGTCCGTTCTCTGTCATCGACTTTAGTTGCCACTCCTGACTTCTCAGTAAAGTCAAAGAATTGTCTTCGCTCTTACATCCGGCCATCAAACCTAAGACAGCCAAAAACATAAACTTAATCATTTTCATAGTTTCCGTTTTTATTGAAATTATAATAAATAATCTGCATACAGATCATATTCATCAAAACCTGTTATCATAACCGTATAAAACTCCCCGGTTTTCAATTCTTTTTCCGAACGAACCAATACTTCAGGATCTACCTCCGGCGAATCATGCTCCGTCCGCCCTATATAACAATCCTCCTCCTGACGGTCGATCAATACCCGGAATGTTTTGCCAACCAACGAACGATTGAGTCGTTCTGATATACCAGCCTGCAACTCCATAATTTTCTCAGCCCGTTCCCGTTTGATCTCTTCCGGGACATCATCTTGATAATGTTTATCACAGTAAGTATCGTCTTCGTGCGAATATGGAAATACTCCCAAACGTTCAAACTGCATCTCCCGGACAAACTCACAGAGCTCTTCGAAATCCTCCGGAGTTTCTCCCGGATGACCTGTCATCAAAGTAGTACGGATAAATATTCCCGGTACTTCCCGCCTTATTTTACGAAGCAGATCAAGAGTTTGTTGCTTCGATATACCTCTTCGCATCTGTTTCAGCATATGATTACTGCAATGTTGCAAAGCAATATCCAGATATTTACATACATTCGGCCGCTCCCGCATCACTGTCAATACCTCTTCCGGAAATCCGGCCGGATAAGCATAATGCAGCTTTATCCATTCCAGACCTTCAATATCTGCCAGCCGGCTGATCAATTCTGCCAAACGGTTTTTCCCGTACAGGTCAATCCCGTAATAAGTCAAATCCTGGGCCACTACCAAAATTTCTCTCACCCCGCTTTTCACCAGTTCCCGGCTCTCCGCCAATATCTCCTCAAACTCCCGGGATTTATGTTTTCCGGTCATGATCGGAATTGCACAATAAGAACAAGTCCGGTCACAGCCTTCCGAAATTTTCAGATAGGCATAATGGGAAGGAGTCGTCAGCAAACGCTGATTACGGACAGATTCGTTAAAATGTTTCCCCATTTTCTCCAAAACTCCCTTCCAGTCAAATTTCCCGAAAAAAGCATCCACTTCCGGAATCTCTTCTTTAAGTTCCTTACTATAACGTTGTGATAAACAACCCATCACATATACCTGTTCAATGTATCCGTCTTTCTTACGCTCTATCTGTTCCAGAATCGTATTTACAGACTCTTCCTTTGCATCCCCGATAAAACCACAGGTATTGATGATAACCACCTCCGCATCTGAATTCTCCACATCTGTCTCCGTCACATACCCCGCCTGCTCCAATTGTTTCAGCAACAATTCGGTATCCACCAGATTCTTCGAACAGCCTAAACTGATAATATTTACCTTCATATGAGTTTCTAAACGGTTTCGGGACGCAAAGGTACAAAAAAACACTATCTTTGCACAACAAACGGAGCAAATGAAGCAGGAACAACAATTACAATGGTTACCCACCTCTGTCAAAGAGGTCAAAGAGAGAGGATGGGAATATCTGGATGTCATTTTATTTTCAGGAGATGCCTATGTTGATCACCCTTCTTTCGGAGGTGCAGTAATCGGCCGTTTATTGGAATCCTTAGGATTGAAAGTGGCCATTGTTCCCCAACCCAATTGGCAGGATGATCTGAGAGATTTTAAGAAACTCGGACAACCCCGTCTGTTTTTCGGTATCAGTGCCGGCTGTATGGACTCCATGGTTAACCATTATACTGCCGCCAGACGCAGGCGTTCCGACGATGCCTACACCCCGGGAGGAAG
>CAJMQA010000003.1 GCA_905215395.1 uncultured bacterium
ATGGCGAGGAACAATTTCCAGATTTGCTCTTCTTCAATCGGGAATTAAATGCAATGGTTTGTGTGGAACTGAAGACGGGAAAGTTTAAGTCTGGCTATTTAGGACAGCTTATGACGTATCTGCGCATACTTGATGACCAAGTGAAAAAGCCACATGAAAATCCGACGATTGGTATTGTGCTCTGTAAAGAGGCTAACAGGGATTTTGTTGAGTATGTCATCCAAGATTATGACAAACCTATGGGTGTCGCTACCTATACCACTTCTGCTGATATGCCGGAGAAATTGAGAAAGGCTTTACCTGATGTTGAAGATTTAAAGAAACTATTATAAGGATTATCTATAACTTCTGAATATGTATTCTCCATACCATCAATGGAGGAGCAAAAGAAAATATCAAAAATCATGGCAACTCTTGATCGTAAAATAGAACTTAATCGTGCGATAAATGATAAGAAAAACTATGCCCTATCTTTGATACTATTGTACTCTCTGCTGGTAACTCATGATTTTGTCTCTAATAACATATAGTGTGTTACAGACTTTTTATTTTGAGAAAGTTTCAGCGTGGTTTGATATAGAGTGTTAATAAGGGAGAAGTAAATTTTAGATTTGGGTTGAACTTTTTATTTTGATTTGTTAAAATAAGTTCATATATTTGTTATGCACTTTAAACCCATAAGGTTGGGAAACCTGCCAATTCTGACAGGCATTTTTATGCCCTGTTCTCTCCATATACGGCGGTTTCATACTCTCGTGTCGGAGTGTTAATGTGCTCACTGTCTTTTATAATTTTTCAGAATATTCAGATGATATAAAAAACTCAATTAATCTTCTTCCGGGCGGATAAAACCGATAGGGCGGTGCGGTTTGTCTGATAATTTCTTATGTACCTGCAATTCTGCCAGTGTCTGATTGATGAGTTCAAGTTGCATGCGGGTGTCTTCGTTGATGTCGTTCTGGTCGGTGAATATTTCTTCGATATATTGCTTTAACTCCTTTACTTCTTTTTGAAGTAGGGAATGTTTATCTGGCGGGGGATTGGCTATCAATTGACGAATAGCAACAAAAGCACGCATAATACCTTTGTTTATTTCAATGGCTGTTTCAGAGTTAAGTACGCTGCTTAGCATAGCAATTCCCAACTCTGTAAAAGCAAAGGGCAGATATTTGATATTACTCCCACGGCTCTTGTTCAAGGTGCCAATTTGGCATCTTGAAAGTTCATCACGCGTAACCTCAAACATAAAATCTTCACCGTCAAAACGTTCCTTATTTCGTCGGACTGCACGTTTTAATTGTGCGGTTTCCGTTCCATACATTTGTGCAAGGTCAAAATCCAGCATTACCCGCTGTCCTCTAATTTCATATATTTTACTCTGTATGAGTTGTAAATTTACCATAAGCACATAGTTTCCGGATTGAATCCTATAAATTTATGAAAAATTCTTTATTTATCAAAGAGGGGTAATTTGGGGGAGAGACTAACAAATTGCAGTAAGGGGCAGGCTGTCGAATAAAATTAATTGAAAAATGAAAAGATTAGCTTTGATAATTTAGTAATTTTTACTATATTTGTTATGCATTTCATTACCAGAAGGTGGGTTGAACCTGCCACGTTGTGCCAGGCATTTTTTATGCCTGCAACATTTCATACAGCGGTTTCGCCCCCCGTGTGGAGTGTTAATGCACCCACTGCCTTCTGGGTGAAATGCAACGGGTCAGGCGGAACCTTTTTTCATTTGTCTTCGTTGTTTTGAAATTTAAATAAATTTTAATATATTTGTTGTGATTAATGAATTAAAAGTAGAATAAGAAACAGAAATTTGATTACAATAAAAAACCGTTCCTAGGAGAGGAACGGTGAGAATATAAAAGTGAAAACTTTTTGTCAGTTGATCTCACACCGAGAAATCGCCAAAATTAATCGTCGAGATGGTAGACAAAATAGTTTCATGCTGTATAAGCGTGGACTATTACTCTATTAGTAGACGATAAGGCGTTTGGCGATGCCCTCGGTGTTACGAAATAGCGGAACGTTCACGCTTTTCGTGTGTTTTAAACTATGTAAATCGCCTCTAAAATTCATATGAAAAATTAATTAGTTAATATTTATTCGACATCTATGATATCTTTTAGTTTAACTTTTAGTGCCTGTGTGATTTTGAAAAGTGTTCGTATTGTAGGATTAGTATTACCAGTTTCTAATCTACCAATATTGTCAATATCAGCTTTAGCTGCAAGATCATCTTGAGTTAAATTTTGAGATTCTCTGATATCTTTGATTTTTTGTCCAATTTTAAAAAATAAAGTTTTTTCGTCCATTGTTTTATGTCATATATGATATTAACAAAGGAATAAATAGATTGTGGCCCGACTCATATCATATATGACATAAAATGTTAAAACATTTGGCATTGGATTGAAGTGAGTTCCAAGTAGAATAGTGTTTGGCCATCTGAAAAGAACGCAGTATATGGAGAAAAATCAGAACAAAACCCAATAACCATAATACAACTTAAATTTATGCATAAAGAAACCATAAACCCGACAGCCTCTCATGAAAATCCAGAAGTACATGGATCAGAAAAGTATTTGCCTTTTCAAAAAGACAAACTGTTACAAATCCTGGAAGCCCGCTTGGAGACCTCCCTTAAAAAACTGGAGTTCCTGATGCAGGCAGTAGATAAGATTAAAGAAGAACTGGCCGATCTGGAAAACAGTTGGGGCGATTGCCTTCCTGATTTGTATATGAATAAAATCGGGCTTTGTAAAAACGGAGCCGATAAACCAACATAACCTTAACCCATTCAAATTTATGAACAGACAAAACGTAACGCCAGTCATCTCCGCTGAAAACGACGGAGCACAGGAACTGGAAAAGTACCTGCTCTGGCAGGCGGACGAACTGGCAGAGATTTTCAGAATCGAGCCGGAGACACAGAAAGAGAAACTGGAGTTCCTGCTGCGGATTTCAGAGAAAATGAAAGAAGAGCTGACCAATCTGGAAATCAGTTGGGATAAATGTATTCCCATGCTGCACGAAGGTGTGCTGCTATGCCATGCCCGTACGGAGGGGAAAGCAGCCCGCGATAAGATGAAGAAAGTTTCATCTGCCCTTGTAAACAGTATGGTGTTCCTTACGCGTTCCGGAGGTTTCCGGAAACGGATGGTGGGGAGCCTGAACCACCGGATCGGGATTATCCGGGAAGTAATAAACATGAAGTACAGTAATTAAAACCGGAGTCTAAATTAGAAAGGAGGTGTAAGGATGCGTAACTGACAATCCCATAAGCAAAAAACGGAGGACAGACCTAAGTTTTGACCGACTAGTCTGTCTCTCCGCACTAGTCAACATTATTACTAATATTAACCACTACAAAGTTATGAAAAAAAACCAATGTAGTCAGGGGTGTAGCGTCCGAAAACGACGGCTGCCCGTTATTCTTTTCTTATTGTTTCTGGCTTTTGTGTTGCCAGGCTCCTTATTGGCCGGAGTGCCACAGGGGCAAACTTATCTGATCGAAGGTTCCGTTGCCGACGCGAAGGGCGTACCGCTGCCCGGGGTTACTGTCCGTTACGGGAATGTGGGGGCAGCCACCGACAAGGATGGCCGTTTTGCGTTCCGCCTTCCGGACGAAAAGGGGAAGCTGACGTTTTCGTGCGTCGGATATAAAACCGTGACTGTGGCATATCAGGCCGGAGTCCTGCTGACAGTGAAGATGCAGGAAGATGTGGCCGCCCTGGACGAGGTGACGGTGGTGGCTTACGGTACGCAGCGGCGTGATCAGGTGACGGGCTCTGTGGCTACGATAGACGCCGGAAAGTTGCAAAACAAGCCCACTTCCAACGTACTCAATCTTGCGAAAGGTCAGATGGCAGGGGTGTATATCTCCACCCAGTCGGGCGATCCGGGCGGGAATGACGTGAGCATTATCATCCGCGGGGCGAACGACCTTGCCCTTGCCGGAAACCGTAATCCGCTGTTTGTGATCGACGATGTGATTGTTTCCGACGATGCCAATCTGAAAATCGGGGGGAATCCGCTCACCTCGCTCAATCCTGCCGATATCGAGACCTTCACGGTGCTGAAGGATGCTGCTGCTGCTGCCATCTACGGTTCGCGTGCGGCTAACGGGGTGGTCATCATCACGACGAAAAGGGGAAAGTATAACCAGAAAGCGCAGTTGTCGGCCAACGTCAGCCATACCTTTATCACACAGCCGCGCCTCCCGGACCGGATCGGTGGGAATGCCGAGCGGAGGGGACGGCTGGAGGCGATGGAGAATTATGCCCTGGTGTATTACGACCGCGCAACGAAGACTTATAAATATCCCGACCGTTATGAACTGAACAGAACGTACAATTATTTCTGGGGAGCAGGCAGGGGTGCTGATATGCCTGTCTATCAGGACAGCCTGAATCCTTTCTATAACAACTCCGTGGACCTGATGGATTACTACCTCAATGCCGCCCACGCCACCAATGCCAATATACAGGTGAGGGGAGGGGCAGAGACGGTGAACTATTCTGTGGGGCTGGGATTTTACGACGAGAAGGGTACGCTGAGGAGTACCGGAAATAAACGATTTTCGGCTTTTTCGAATCTGGGATTTAAGCCTACCAGGCATCTGTACGGCAATTTCCGCTTTTATCTGGCGTGGCAGAACAACAACCGCTCGAAAAAGGGGATGGATGCCTATACTCCGGGAATCAAAAACTTTTCCACGCTGCCCGGTTTCCTGTATACATCGACAGTGCTGCCGGGGCCGGGTACGCCCTATTTTGACGAACTGACACGGCGGTATGAGGGGGCACAGGAGAAGAACGACAGCTATAAGCTGCGCACCTCGTTCGACCTCACGTATGAGATCATCGGCGGACTGACGCTGAAGTCAACCCTGGCGGTGGATTACGTGCAGAACAATCTGAACGTGTTCCTCCCGAAAGAGGTGGATGAATACCGCCGGACGTACAGCAGCGGTTCGGTGTCCCGTCACCTGATGCTGCTGAACGAAAACCTCCTGACGTGGCGCCGCACACTGGCTGAGAATCATAACATCGACCTGCTGCTCGGTTTTTCCATACAGCAGGACGAAATGAACAACAACATGGGAAAGGCGATGGGGGCAGCCTCGAACAGTATCCATTATGCCTCGTGGTATTATCAGGTGTACGATCCGGTGACGCAAACGGAGCTGAAAGACTACTATTCGGATTATGAAAAAAAGACGATGGTGGGGATTTTCGGGCGGCTGAACTATAATTATAAAGAGCGTTATTATGCGGGCTTTACGCTGAGGCGCGACGCTTCGTCGACTTTCGGGGCGGATACACGCTGGGGATGGTTCCCCTCGTATTTTGCAGGCTGGACGTTTACGAACGAACCGTTTATGCAGACACTGAAGCCCGTGCTGAATTACGGCAAGTTCCGTTTTTCACAGGGGAATACGGGACGTATTTTTGAATATCCCTATCTGGCTGCCGGAAAGCTGGAGCAGGGGAATCCGTTTCTGGGCAATCCGACAATTGTGCCGGAATGGGGCGAGGGGGCTTCCAATCCGCTTCTGACCTGGGAAAAGACAACGGAATACGGCTTCGGGCTGGATCTGGGGATGCTGGACAACCGTATCGGCATCACTTTCGATTACTACCTCAGGCAGACGCGCGGACTGCTTTCCAAGTTTCCTGCCCCCGGAGAGCATACCGGTTTTCTGGCTCCCTGGAAAAATATGTACGGCATCGACAACGAAGGGGTGGAACTGGAGGTGAAGGGCGACCTGCTGAGGAATGACCGCCTGCACTGGGACCTGAGTTTCAACATCAGCCGCAACTGGAACCGGCTGGCCGAAAGCCTCAACGGACGGGACGGCCGCTGGGGAGGACAGCGTTTCGATAATAATATCTCAGTGATCGGAATGCCTTTATACGGTATTTATGCCTTGAATGACAAGGGGATTTATCAGAGCCAGGACGAGGTTCCGGTTTACTACGAAAACGGGGTGAAGAAATACCTGAGGGGTAGCGGTTCCATCTTTTACCGTGCCGGAGACCGCATCATCGAAGATACGGACGGCAACGGACAAATCTATTATTACGGGACGGTGGTGGAAGACCGTGTGTATATCGGTTCGCCCCTGCCGCTGTTTCAGGGAGGGATATCCACCAACCTCACGTGGAAAGGTGTGGATGTGAATATGATCTTCAATTTTGTGTGCCGGAAATGGGTGCTGGATGCTGCCCGGGGGGCTTCGCTGGAAACAAGGCTGAACTACAGGCTGGAGGATATGGCGAAGATCTATCTGGCGGAGAGCCTCGACGGGCTTTTCTGGCGGCAGCCGGACGACGGAGCGCCTTATCCGGCCAACCGCATGATAGGCGGGCTGTATAATTTTGCTCCCAATCTGGCATCGAACGCCCAACAGGTCAGTTACCTGAAATTGCAGGCCTTGACGGTGGGGTATACGCTTCCGGAGGCTTTCCGGAAAAAAACGGGAATGGGGGCACGGCTGTTTTTCAGCGCGGAGAACCTGTTTACCCTGACCGATTATAAAGGAGGTGACCCGGAGACGGTGGACCCGTATTCGGGGGTGGACAATTACAATGCTTATCCCGTGTCGCGGCGTTTTACGTTAGGTTTAACCTTAGATTTTTAAGCGATGAGAAAACAAATATATGCTTTGATTTTTGCGCTGTCGGTGTTTATACCGGTGGCCTGTGACGATTTCCTGACCCAGTTGTCGGAAAATGACACGACGGTGGATAATTTTTTCAATACCGAAGAAAATGTGGAGACAGCCGTTTATGGCATGCACGAACGTTTCCGGAGCGAGCTCGGGGATTTTTTGCAGGCATACCGTGACCGCGGAATTCTGCTGGATAATTTTGGATATAACGAATGGGGGGAATCGACCAATCATAACCTGACGTTGTTTCCGGCCGATTCACCTGAGTTTAACTGGCGGGATGAATATCTGGTTGTCAGTTCGGCCAATCTTGTGATCAATAACATCGACCGGGCGCATATGCCTGTGGAAAGGCGGAATTTTTATCTGGGACAGGCTCTGTGTGTCCGGGCATACCTGTATTTCTACATCATCCGTTTATGGGGAGATGCCCCGCTGGTGCTGAAATATGAAGATCTCTCGGAAAAGGGGCGTACGCCGTGGCGCGAAATTGCTGATCAGGTGGTGGAGGATCTGAAACTGGCTGTTCAGTACCTGCCTCCGGCGGATAGCCTGAAGGATTCCGGAGGGAAGGCACTTACAGATAAGCAGATTCCGAGCCGTGGGACCGCTTACGCCCTGTTGGCCCATGTATATGCCTGGATAGCCGGGTACGGACAGGAACCGGAATATTATGCCAAAGGTATTGCTGCGGCAGAGAAAGTGATGAGCGACCCGAATTATTCGCTGGTGGACAGTCCCGAAGAGATTTGTACGGAGGTGATCCCCGGGAATTCACGGGAAGGAATTTTTGAAATCTGTTATGACTATGAACGGGACGAGATCAAGAGCAGCGGTAGTTATATCGGGGGAGCCGTGGAGAAATGGCCTGTCATCAAAGGTACTACTCCTGCCACCAAAAGGTCGTTCAATGTACTGAACACGACCATAGAACAACTGTATACACCCGGAGACCTCCGCCTGGCAGCTTATTTTGTGGACTTTTTTGAAATGAAGCAATGGGACGAGTCGGTCACTCAGGGGGCTGCCTATGTGCAGATGTGGCGTTATGTCGAATACTACGAGGGCGGTTCTTCGGAAGGTAAGCCGAAAACGTTTATTGCCAACGAAATCCTGATACGTCTGGCCGATATCATCCTGCTGCATGCCGAGATGAATGCAGCCATCGGCCGGAACGACCTGGCGGAAGCCAGCCTGAACAAGATCCGTGAACGGGCAGGGGTGGCGGATTATTCCGCGTCGGAAGGCGACCTGCGCCGGGCTATCCAGCTGGAACGCGACAAGGAATTGCTGTTCCAGACCGGAGTGCGCTATTTCGACTATATGCGTAATCGTACCTACAACCTGCTGAAAGGCGGTTTTAAGACCCTGACAGAACAGGATGTGAAGGACGGGGCGCTGTTCCTGCCTGTGTCGATCGATGCGATGAATAATAATCCGGCCACGAAGCAGACGCCATACTGGCTCGGTAAATTTTAAACTTAAACCTGAAAGAGATGAAAGTCTATATTTTTATACTGGCGGCGGCAGCGTATTTGCTGGCAGGCTGCGAAAAGGATACTTTTCATGATACCGGACTGGCGAACGGGGTGCACGACTGTTCGGCCTGGGAGTATATGCAGAAGGGACACGGTAACTGGGATTCGGTGCGGATCATGGTTGAGAAGGCCGGACTGGTGGAGCTGTTCGACGGCAGGGATGCGGAACATCCGGAAGTGACTGTTTTCGGGCTGACGAACCTGAGCATTATCCAGTATCTGCTGAAGACACTGGGACCCGACCGGAAGCCCCTGTATCAGCGGGTGGCTGATATACCGGACGACCTGTGCCGGGAGATACTGTTGTCGTACGTCATTCCGGGCAGGCATGTGCGGGTGGATTTCCCCTATGAGGTGAAAGGCACCCTGACCGGAGGCGAGGTGTTCCGGACGCTCAATGGCCGTGAGATCCGGGTGTACCGCATCCGTAGCAGCTGGAACGGATTGCCCGATGTGGGAGCCGACGGCATCGGCATCCACTTTCTGGGCTCGGGACATACCGGGCATATCGCTTCGGGCGACATTATGACCGATAATGCCGTTGTACACTCGTTGTCGACCACTTTCCAGATGGTCAATCCGAAAGGACGCTCAATTATTAACCCATAACATGAACGATGATGAAAACAGGAATATTACTGGTGCTGCTTTTCGGAATAATAATCTGGAACAGCTGTAATGATATCACCAAAGGATATCTGGAAACCGGAGAGGCGGAATATGCCAAAGACACGCTTTGGGTGACCTTTGATCCGGACAGCAGGGACTCCATCCCTTACCAGTCGCAGCAAGTGCAGGGAATAATCGGGACTTCCCCCATCCATTACGGGGTGGCGGCAGTGAGGGATGCGACAGGGAAAGCAGTTCCGGATCAGATTGCCTCGCAGGTATGGGTGGTGCTGAAAGGTGTGTTCCGGATCGAAAAGAACCATACGATCCCGGTAGGCACGTATACGATCGACCTCAGGGTGTGGAACCTCGGAAGGAGTTTTGTGCTGCCGGGGATTTATACGGTGGTGGTGAGAGAGAAAGAGGTGTCGTAGGCCGTTTGTGATTTAGTTGTTTTATTCGAAAGAGGAGCAGGCTGTTGCTCCTCTTTTGAATTATTTTTGACAGGATTTGAATATCCGGCGTTGTGGGAGGAAAACCAAATGCTTATCTTTGTTGAATGATTTAAAAATTCATTGTCTGTCATGATCTATGAACTGTTTTATTTGTTATCCGGCTTGCTGGCCGGAGGATTGATTTTTCTGCTTTTGTACCGGCAATACCGGAGGGAGGGGGAGAAAAATCTGAGCCTGCTGCGGCAGGAGACCGACACCCTGCGGGAGAATGAGAAGAGGTGGATGGAGGAAAAGGCCGGGCTGACCGGGGAGATGGAACGGTTGAAGGAGCAGTTGAGGCAGGCTGAGCTGAAGTTGCAGGAACAAAAACAGGAGATCGGGGAGATGCACCGGACGCTGACGGATCAGTTCCGTAATCTGGCCGCAGAGATTCTGGAAGATAAATCGAAGCGGTTTACAGAAGCCAACCGGGAGAATATGGAGCGTATCCTGCAACCTCTCAATAAGGACATTGAAGAGTTCAGGAAGAAAGTGGACGAGACCTACCACAAGGAGGCGACGGAACGCACGGTGCTGGAACGCAGGATTGCCGAGCTGGTGCAGCTGAACAACCAGATACGCGAAGATGCGGTGAACCTGACGAATGCCCTGAAAGGAAATACCAAGGCACAGGGGGACTGGGGGGAGATGATACTGGAGCGGATTCTGGAAAATTCGGGGCTGACGAAAGGGAGGGAGTATTTTGTTCAGGAGCCATTGAGGGATGAGGCCGGGCGTTTGCTCAAAACGGAGCAGGGGAACAGCATGCGTCCCGATGTGATTGTGGTATATCCGGACAAACGGAAAGTGATTATCGATTCCAAGGTTTCCCTGACCGCTTATGTGAATTATTGTAATGCAGGGACGGAGGCGGAGCGGGAACAGGCCCTGAAGGCGCATCTGTTTTCTGTCCGGAAGCATATCGCGGAGCTGTCGGAAAAGAGTTATTGCGACTGGGGTGGCGAAGGGGCGCTGGATTTTGTGATGATGTTTATGCCCAATGAGTCGGCTTATGTGTTGGCTATGCAGGCAGATGCCGCGCTGTGGAGCGAGGCGTATAAGAAAAGGGTGCTGATGCTGAGTCCTGCCAACCTGATTGTTTCCCTGAAACTGACTGCCGATTTGTGGAGCCGGGAGTACCAGAACCGGAATGCCCGGGAGATAGCGGAAAGGGGAGCCCGCTTGTATGAGAAATGTGTGGCTTTCCTGGAGAGCTTTCAGGCTATCGGCGATTGTCTGGAAAAGACCCGTGGAGTGTATGATCAGGCGATGGGGCGGCTGAAGACGGGCAACGGGAATCTGGTTTCGCAAACCCTGAAACTGAAAGAGCTGGGAGTGAAAGCCGGACGGAGCGGGAAAAATATCCCTGCGGAATTTATTCCGGATGAGGAGCAGACGGAAAACTAAAGGAAAGATGGGTTTGCTGTTTTAACAAAGCCCGGGCAAGTTTGGCTTTGTAGCTGGCTTGCATTATATTTGTACGATAAATCCCAAACTGAAAAAAGATGGATGTAGTAAAAGCTGAATTTGTGATGAGCAATACCAGGGTGGAGAAATGTCCGGCTCCGGAACGGCATGAATATGCCTTTATCGGACGCTCGAATGTGGGAAAATCCTCCTTGATCAATATGCTGACAAATAATAAAAAGCTCGCCAAGACGGCTGCAAAACCGGGGAAAACACAATTGATCAATCATTTCCTGATCAATGATTCCTGGTATATGGTGGACATGCCGGGGTCTGGATATGCAAGCGACTCGGAGGCCAGCAGGGCGCAGTTTGAGAAGATGATCCGGGATTATATTCTCAAGCGGGAGAATCTGGTTTGCCTGTTTGTATTGATCGACAGCCGTCTGGAACCTCAGAAAATCGATCTGGAATTTATGGAGTGGCTGGGAGAGAACGGGGTGCCTTTCGTGATGGTGTTTACCAAGGGCGACAAGCTGTCCACAACCCAGCGACTGAAATGTATCGATGAATATCATCAGGCGATGCTGGAAACCTGGGAGACTACTCCCCTGGCTTTTATGACATCGTCGGAGAAACGCCTGGGACGGGAAGAGCTGCTGGATTATATCGATGAACTGAATAATACTGTGCAACTGTAATTGCAGGAGATATGAAGGGATTGATTCTGGTATTCGTTATGCTGATGTGGAGCGGATATGGACGGGCACAGGAATTGCGTACCGGAAATTATCCGGACGGTTCGCTGCGTTTCAAGGGATATTTCAAGGATGGTAAACCCAGCGGGGAGATGACTCATTACTTTCCTTCGGGTAAAATAAAGGCACAGATGAACCACCGGGGAGATACCGCTGATGTTGTCCTGTATCATCTGGAAACAGATTTTACTTCTGCCGGGAGATATGTGAACCGGAAAAAAGAAGGGAAATGGACTTACCGGAAAGGAGGGAGGATTGTGGCAGAAGAGATGTATGGCGGGGATCGTCTGGACGGACAGGCTGTTTTTTATACTGCCGGCGGAGAAGTGCTGGAACAAAAGCAGTGGAAGGACGGAACGCCTGAGGGAGAGTGGAAATTGTTCTGGGGGGAAGGGAAGTTGCGTTTGGAGGCTTGTTTTAAAGCCGGAAAACTGGAAGGGCCGGTGAAGTCGTATAGCCGGGAAGGGATTTTACAGACTGAGGGGACTTACCGGAATGACCTGAAAGAGGGAGAGTGGCTGTTTTTTGATGCTGCCGGAAAGGAAAGCCGGAAACTGGTATATCACAAAGGGCTGCCGGAAAATGCAGGGCAGTTGGAGCTGGAAGAGAGCCGGAGACTGGATTCGCTGGTGTCAACCGGAAAGAAAATTCCTGATCCTGCTGTTTTTGCTGATGATCCGGAGGCTTATATGAAAATAACAGGAATGGAGTAAACCAAGACGGGATAAAGGACGGAGTATGGAAGCGATAACCTTATATGAATTGAATAGCAGGATCAGGCAGACGCTGAAAAGCGGTTTTGCCGGTTCTGTGTGGATCACGGCGGAGATCACAGAAATACTGCTGAACCGTTCGGGGCATTGTTACCTGCAACTGGCCGATAAGAAGGAAGGGGATGAAACCATTGTGGCTGTGGCCAGGGGAACGATCTGGGCCTTTACTTTCCGGACGCTGAGGCCTTATTTTGAGACTACGACAGGACGCCAGCTGGAGAAAGGAATGCGGGTGATGCTGAGCGTGGAGGTGGTGTTTCATGAGGTTTACGGTTATTCGCTGAATATACGGGATATCGATCCTACCTATACGGTGGGCGATCTGGAGCGTAAAAAACGGGAAATCCTGGCACAACTGGAGCAGGACGGGGTGATTGATATGAATAAGGAACTGGAGTTCCCCCTCTTGCCTAAAAATATTGCAGTGATCTCTTCTCCGACAGCTGCCGGACTGGGAGATTTTATGCAACATCTGGAAACCAATAGTTTCGGCTACCGGTTTCATGTGAAATTGTTTCCGGCGGTGATGCAGGGGGAACGGACAACGGAGTCGGTGATTGCCGCTCTGGACCGGATTTATGAGTACGAATCTCTTTTTGATGTGGTGGTGATCATCCGGGGGGGAGGTTCACAGACCGATCTGGGTAGTTTTGATTCCTATGAGATGGCGGTTAATGTGGCTCAGTTTCCTTTGCCGGTAATTGCCGGTATCGGACATGAACGGGACGAGACGATTGTCGACCGGGTGGCTTATATGAGGGTGAAGACTCCGACAGCGGCTGCAGCTTTTCTGATCGATTGTTTTCAGCAGCAGGAAGCTTTGCTGGATGAATGGCAGTCCGGTTTTGTGACGGGGGTGAAGGAGCTGCTGCATGGCCAGCAGACGCGGCAACTGATGTACGTATCGGCTTTGAAACAGACGGTACAGAGATCGATGGCCGAACGGGACACCCGTTTGAAATTGTTATCACAGAAGCTGGAACATTCGGCAGAGAATTACGTGAGAAGACGGAATCTGGGTTTTGAACAATTGAAAAGCAGGATGGAAAACCGTCTGGAACTACTGTTTGAACGGCAGGATAACCAGTTATCTGTGTTGGCTGCACGGATGAGGCAAAAGACCCGGGATGTTTTTGCGGATCAGCTCAAGCGTCTGGAACTGGCCGGAACAACAATGAAATATGTCGATCCGGCAAACGTACTGAAACGGGGCTATTCGGTGACTTTGCTGAACGGGAAAGTTTTGAAAGAAGCCGGCGAGGTGAAGGAAGGAGACCGGATCGAAACCTGGCTGGAAAAAGGAAAAATAATAAGTGAGGTAAGGAATATAAAAGATTAGTCTGAACTATGGAAGAAACAAAATTGAGTTATAAAGAGGCTATGGCCGAGATAGAAAGCATTGTGGCAAAGCTGGAAGAAAACCAGCTGGATATCGATGAGCTGAGCGGGAAGGTGAAACGGGTTTCCGAACTGATCACTTTTTGCAAGACCAAATTGCATGAAACGGAAGAGGAGGTTGAAAAAATACTGCAAACCATAGAAAACTGATGATGAAACGGGCTGTCCTCACCATTTGTTGTTTGTGGTTGCTGATCCCCCTGTCCGGACAGACACCGCAGGAAGCTTTACACCGCCTGACCTCTTCTGCTGCCTTGCGGAATGCGGCTGTGGGAGTTTCTGTAAAACAGGTGAAAGACGGGAAAGTGGTGGCGGCATATCATCCGCAGATGGCTTTGACTCCAGCTTCGGTTACCAAGCTTTTTCCCACCCTGTTTGCCCTGAAGCAGAAAGGTGCAGCCTATACTTATCAGACTCCTGTTTATTATACCGGAACCTTGGAGAATGGGATTTTAGAAGGGGATATTGTCGTGGAAGCTTCGGGTGATCCTTGCCTGCAATCCCGTTATTTCCCCCGTTATCAGTTGATAGAGCCTTTGGTGGCGGCTATCGGCAAAGCCGGTATACGTGAAATCCGGGGAGAAATCCGGGTGGCTGGTGCTAAGGCGGGGTATGCCGTTCCGGGCACCTGGCCGTGGGAAGATGTTTCCAATTATTATGCTGCCCTGAGTCTTCCGTTTAATTACCGCGATAATACCTGTATATTGACTTTCAGTTCCGGAAAAGCCGGAGATACGGTCCGTCTGGAGTCGGTGACACCTGTCATTCCCGGACTCCGGATTCAGAATCATGTGGTGGCTTCTGCCAGAGGTGGAGACAATGCATGGATATACGGCGGCCCTTATAGCGGGGTGTGGACGGTGGAGGGTACGATTCCTCAGAACCGGGCTTCTTTCCGGGTGAAGGGGGCGATGCACCGGCCTGCCGGAGTGTTTGTACATGAATTGGGCGGGGAATTGAAGAAGAAAGGTATTTCTGTGGGTTCTGAAAGTTCCGGGGCTACAGGAAAGACTTTATTGCTGAAACTGGTTTCACCCTCTTTACGGGAGATTGTATTTCATACGAATAAAGCCAGTGTGAATCTTTTTGCCGAATCGCTGGGAGCTTTGGTGGCTCCGGAAAACTGGCCGGACAAGGCTGTTGAATTACTGAAAGAAATGGATATCGCTCCGGAAGGGATTACGCTGAAGGATGCCTGCGGACTATCGCCTTTCGATGCGGTTCCGGCACAGGTGTTTACCGACCTGCTGATTTATGCTTACAAAAATGCCGGTGAACCTTTTCTGTCTTCTTTGCCTGTGGCAGGGGTGGACGGAGGATTGGACGGTTATTGCCTGAATATGCCCGGATTGAAGCATAATCTGAAGGCAAAAACCGGTTCGATGAACGGAGTGCGTTGCCTGTCGGGATACCTGAAAACTCACAGGGGAGAACAACTGGCTTTCACGCTATTAATCAACCATTATACGTGTACCACCTCACAGTTGCAACAGGCGGTCCGTAAATTTCTGAGTGAATTGCAGGATTTGTGAGAACTCTTTTTATACTTTTGTATAATTTAAAAAGAAAGTGGGATGTTTTTAGAAAGTGCAAACCGGGCTGGCTGGATTGAAGTGATATGCGGATCGATGTTTTCCGGAAAGACGGAGGAGTTGATACGGCGTCTGAAGCGGGCACAATTTGCAAAACAGAAGGTGGAGATATTTAAGCCGGGAATAGATATCCGTTATTCTGAGGGGGATGTGGTTTCGCACGATGCCCATGCCATTCGCTGTACGCCTGTGGAAAATTCCGGAAATATCCTGCTGCTGACCGGAGATGTGGACGTGGTGGGGATAGATGAGGCACAGTTTTTTGATGCCAATATTGTGGCTGTGTGTAAAACATTGGCAGACAACGGAATCCGGGTGATTGTGGCAGGACTGGATATGGATTATCTGGGGAAGCCTTTCGGTCCTATGCCGGAACTGATGGCGATTGCCGAATATGTGACCAAGGTGCATGCCATATGTGTGCGTTGCGGTAATCTGGCCCATCATTCGCACCGTTTGTCGGACAATGATAAACTGGTGATGCTGGGGGAGATGCAGGATTATGAGCCTGTTTGCCGGCACTGTTTCAATGAGCTGACAAAGAAAGAAATTTTATAAATAAAACTATCCGGATATATGTCTGTTGATGTACAGGAAATATTGAGAGGTGTCAATCAAAAAGACCTGAAGGCATGGGAGAAGTTATACACTTCTTATTATGCAGCCTTGTGTTCCTATGTCAATGGTATTGTAAAAGATGCGGATACAGCTCAGGATATTATCCAGGAAACCCTCATTAAAATCTGGAATTCCGACCGGCAATTTCCGGATATCAAAGATCTGACCTGGTATTTGTACCGTGCAGCCTATAATAATGCTATGTTTCATCTCCGTACACAGAATTCCCGGCAGAATATCCTGCGGAAAATGGAGATTCCGGAGGTGGAAATGCCGGAAGAACAGTTTGCCCTGACTGTGCAGGAAGAGCTTATCCGTCAGTTGTATGTCTATATTGAAGATTTGCCCGAAGAACGGAGAAAAATCCTCATGCTCAGTATTCAGGGACATTCCGGAAATGAAATTGCCGGTATGCTGGGTATTAGCATCAATACCGTTAAAACACAGAAAAACCGCGGATTTAAGTACCTGCGGGAAAAATTGAAGGATTCTGTTTTATTGTTCCTGATCTGATTTGCCTTACTCTCCTTTTTAAGCTTTATCCGGAAAACCGGGCCAAAAGTTCTACATAAAAGTAAAATAGTATATAAAGGTCTTTATTGATATCGCTCTGTTTTTAGAATAAATCCCTGAAAAGTATAAAAAAAGTGAATTTTTTGTCATACCTGAGGGTGTTTTATGCATTATTAGAAGTGAATGATTGGTGTGAGGATTAAAAAAACGAACGATTATTTAGTGATAAAAGTAAATAAGAGCGCAGAAAAGCAAGTAAAAGCTATACTGGCTCTTTTTTATTTTATATCTCTTTTTTGTTTTGTTTAATCTACTGATTATAAGTTGCTTTAAAATTCAGTTGTTCTCTCAGTAGCTTATTCTTTCCTGTTTTATTTCAGCTCTTTTTCTTCGTTTTTACCCATTTTTTTCACTTTCCTTCCGCTAAAAAAAACGTTCGTTTTTTTCAGAGCTAAAGACTTATATGTATGCGTGATAGATTTATAGAGACAGTTGAAATATTCAGATTGATCTTATCGGGAAAATCATCCGGCAGAGGTAGGGAAGAGGTTGATAAGTTGATGGAAAACAGTTTGTTGAAGGATGTTTATGACCGTTGTCAGGAAAATGATTTTCTGGCCGGGAAATGGAAGGAGTACAAACTTTATCCTCCGCAGGAGGCTTACCGGCGGTTTTTGAGACAGGTCAGGCCACATAATATATGGAAAAAAATGATACCTATCGGTATAGCAGCTTCTGTATTGCTTTTATTGGGCATCCGGATTTTATGGCCCGGGCAGCAGGGAGAGATAGCCGTGGTGGCGGAGGAAACGGTGATTGAACCCGGGATTAAAAAAGCCCTGTTGAAATTGTCGGATGGAAGCACTGTAAATGTAAAGGGAGATTCTATGCATGTCGAGACTGTGGATGGGGTGAAGATTGCATACTCAGACGGGGCGATTTCATACCGGGCTGAAGAGGAGATAAATGAGTTGGTATACAACGAGTTGATAGTGCCAGTAGCAGGGGAGTGCTTTATCACACTGGATGACGGGAGCCGGGTGTGGATGAATTCGGATTCCAGATTGAGATATCCGGTCAGATTTACCGGGGAGGAGCGAAAAGTCTTTCTGGAAGGAGAAGCCTATTTCGATGTTGTTAAGGACGGAAAACCTTTTATTGTGAATACTTCCCTGGGGGACATACGGGTACTGGGAACTTCTTTCGATATCAAGGCTTACCGTCAGGAGAAACAGATGCTGGCGACTCTGGTTTCGGGTAAGATCCGTTTTCAGGACGGGGCAGAACAGGTGGAGCTGGCGGCAGGGGAACAGCTTGTTGTTGCTGAAGGGAAAGAGGCGGTAAAAAGACAAGTGGATGTCATGGAATATGTCGGATGGAAAGAAGGGTGGTATGTGTTTAAAAATCAGTCCCTGGAGACCATCATGACCGATTTGTGCAGGTGGTATGGGGTTGCAGTCTTTTATCAGAATGCCGGATTGAAGCAGATTACTTTTACCGGAAACCTGAAGCGGTATGATAACATCAATACGTTTATGGAAGTGCTGGAACGGACGGGGGATGTGAAATATAATATCAACGGAAAGACAATTATCCTGTTTCAATAAAAAGGAGAAGGGTTACAAATTTTGCAGGTTCGGAACCCTTGCTCCCATGTATTAATAAATAACTAATACTTCACAAATCTATGAAAAAAAGACGATTATCGAAGTTGGAGAGAGTGTTAAAAACTCCTCAAAAAGTGTGGCTTGCCATGAAGCTGAGTTTTGTTTTCAGTATTTTGCTGACACTGAACATTTCTGCAGCCGTTTATTCCCAGCAAAACAGGGTTTCCCTGTCTTTAAACGAGGTGACACTGGATCAGTTTATCGATGCGGTGAAAAAGCAGACCGGAGTGAGTTTTTTGTATAACTCAGATTTATTTAAGGGGGCTGCTAAAGTGTCTGTGGCAGTGAGTGCAGAGCAGTTGGATGTGGTTTTGAGGGATATTCTGGGTGAGCAGGGATATGTTTTTGATTATCAGAATCAGGTTGTGGTGATCCAGAAAGCTTCCGGGGAGGCTGCACAGCCTCAGAGGGCAGAAAAGAGGACCATCAAGGGAGTGGTAAAGGATGAGAGCGGAGCCACTTTGCCCGGGGTATCCGTACTGGTGAAAGGGGCACAGACGGGGGTTGCTACGGATATCAACGGACATTATGAAATCAGGGTGGATGACCGGCCTGATGTGGTGCTGCAATTTTCGTTTGTGGGGATGAAAACCCAGGAGGTGAAAATCGGTAACCGCCATGAGATACAGGTGGTACTGGCTCCGGATACAAAGGCACTGGAAGAAGTGGTGGTTACCGGATATCAGACTATTTCGCGTGAGAGGGCGACAGGTTCGTTCGATAAGATCGATAATAAGGTGCTGGAAGCCCGTCCTACCTCTGATCTGACCTCTGCTTTGCAGGGAGTGGTGGCCGGTATGCAGGCTACGGAAAATCTGGATGGTACGGTGGAATTTCAGATTCGTGGTACCAGTTCGCTGTATGCTGATAAGCAACCTCTGATCGTGGTGGACGGTTTCCCGATTGAAGGTAGTTTTAACAGTATCAATCCCAATGACGTGGAGAGTGTCACCGTGCTGAAAGATGCTGCTGCTGCATCCATCTGGGGAGCCCGGTCGGCTAACGGAGTTATCGTGGTGACTACAAAAACCGGTAAAAAAGACAAACTGGATGTGAATGTACGGGCTTTTTACCGGATAGGAAGAATGACCGATCTGGATTATGTGCTGGATCAGGCCGATAGCCGTACACATGTGGATTATGAATTGAAGGCTCTGGAAAACAACTGGATGCTGGGTGGAGAATATACCCCTTCTTTCAGCAATTTCAGATCTTCCCTGACCCTGGCTCAGGAATTATATTATCAGCACAAATATTTCGGTCTTTCGGAAGCCGATATGAATGCAGGTCTGGAGAAGTTACGGAACACCAGCAACCGGAAACAGCTGAAAGATTTGCTGATGCGGCATCAGTCGTTACAGCAATACAACATCAGTATCTCCGGAGGTACGGAGAAAGCCAGAAATTACTTTTCTATGATGTATGAAAAGAATAATGAGGGGACGATCGACAGGGGATATAATAGGATTATGCTGACTTATAATAATCAATATCAGATTACAAAGTGGTTGAAAACCAGTTTGATGACCAGCTATTTCCGGAAAAATACGGATTCCAGCGGACCTACAGTCGGGGAGTTTACAAATTTATCGCCTTATGAAATGCTGCTGAATCCGGACGGTACGTATGCTACCAATTTGTATGCCTATAACCGGTATGAAATCTCCCAGGTGCCGATGGACCAGATGCCTTACGAAGATTGGTCATACAATTTACTGCGGGAGGTGAGAGGACGTGAGATTACTTCCAAGACGGATTTGCTGAGGGCACAGTTGGGGTTGACCGTAAATCTTTTGCCGGGTTTGATTTATGATTTTAAAGCCCAGTATGAGACCAGCCGGACACGGAAAGAGTCTTATTACAATGAAGATACCTATAAGGTACGGAATACGGTCAATTCCATGACTGAATATAACAGTGCGACCAAAACGGTTGGTATCTCCAGAATTCCCAAAGGTGGGATCAGTGAGACTCCCAGCGAATCCGAATTTTATAACTATGTACTCCGGAACCAGCTGGCTTATAACCGTGATTTCGGCAAACATGCCGTAGCCGCATTAGCCGGACTCGAAATTTCGGAATACAATACGAAGTCTGTTACCCGTCCGACTATCTATGGATATGATAAAGAGAAAAAACTGACAGCAGTTCCTTCTTACGGATATGGCAGTGCTGTGGATAAATTTACGGATTTCTGGGGAAATGTCGGAACCACCATTGCCGGGGGAAATACGACACTCACGGAACGTACGGACCGTTATGTTTCTTATTATGCAAATGTAGGTTATACATATGATAGTAAATACGGCGTTTCTTTCAGTGCCCGCGGAGACGGCTCGAACTTTGTTTCCGACGATCCGAAATTGCGCTGGGCACCGATGTGGTCCGTGGGGGCACAGTGGCATCTGGGGAAAGAGAATTTCATGAATGACCTTTCCTGGATGGATCGTCTGAGTCTGCGGTTTACCTACGGGCTGAACGGAAATGTGGAGAAAAGTACATCTCCTCTGGCTTTGATTTCTATGGGTTCGACGGTTTCTTCCACAACCGGGACCATCACTTCTTCGGTGGCAAGTATGGGTAATCCTGATCTGAAATGGGAAACTACCAGGACTACCAATATCGGGCTTGATTTTTCATTTTTCGGAAATAAATTATCCGGAAAACTGGATTATTACAACCGTGCCGGTGAAGATATCATCGGACAGGTGGCTATTCCTGCCGTAAACGGAACCACTTCTTTGAAATTGAATAATGCTGCTATTCTGAACCGGGGATTCGAGGTGGAACTGACCGGTAATTTGCAGACTGCCAACCGGGCATTCGGATGGCGTACGACTGTTACTTATGCTTATAATAAGAATGAAGTAAAAGATTTGTACTATCCTTCGATTTATGCTTATCAGCTGGCTCAGGGGACATTTGTAGAAGGTCGTCCTGTCGGATGTCTGTATTCTTATTCCTATGCCGGTACTGAAGACGGTATTCCTTATGTATACGGACTAAACGGGAACAAAGTCTCCATGAATGATGTTTCCCTGCATAACCGGACTATCGGGCTTTCTTTTATGAATTACGAGGGGACACAGGTGCCTCCGCACACTCTGGGCTGGGTAAATAATTTCAGTTATAAAGGATTTTCATTGTATGTATTTGTTACCGGCAATTTCGGAGGAATATTCCGGCGTCCGACAAACTCCAGTATGCCGGGAGTGGGAGGTAGTAAAACCAGTGTCGGGCGCTTTATGGGGGATGTGTTTGCCAGTGACGGATCAGAATATCCTACATTCCCGAATCCGGGTGAAAAACAATACTACCTCTGGGACAGATATATCCCCTACCTGAGCTATTTTGTTGAAAGTTCTTCTTTTATCCGTCTCAAGGAGATTACACTGGATTATAATTTCCCTTCGGCCTGGATGAAAAAAATCAAGATGAACGGAATCCGCTTGTTTGTACAGGCCCGGGATCTGGGTTTGATCTATTCGGCCAATAAAAAGCATTATGATCCGGAATGGTTGCCCGGCAGTAACAAACCTGTGACTACTTTTACTTTTGGTGCTGATATAAAATTCTAAACTGAATACTATGAAAAAGATATATTTATATGCAATATCCTTGTTTTTACTGACGGGATGTGAAGATTTTTTAAGTAAAGTGCCTGATATCGGTAAGAACGAACCGATACAGAAGATTGCCCAGCTGGAAGGTCTGATTAATAGTGCGACAGCCAATGCGCAGGAAACAAATTCATTCGAAGTGTACGGATCGGACGATTGCGGGCTTACAGCCGATTTATATAAGAATTATCAGGGAAATTTCGATATGGCTTATTGCTACATTCTCACCCATTTTATGGAAGGGGTGGCAGCACAGGCTTCCGATGCGTATTGGAGCGGGTTGTATAAAAGTATCTATACTGCGAATCTGATTATTGCCAATGCCGATAAAGTGGAAGGCGATGAGGCCACCAAACAGCGGGTGAAAGCTGATGCTCATTTCCTGAGAGCTTATAACTACTGGCTTTTGGTCAATTATTATGCACTTCCTTATTCCACTGCCAATCTGGATAAGCCGGGTGTGCCTTTGAAAAAGACTCCGGGATTCAGCGAATCTTTAAAGCGGGCTTCCATCAGGGAGGTGTATGCTTTTATCGAGGAAGACCTGAAGGAAGCGGAGAAGGTAGAGATCACCAATGTAGATCCCAAGCTTCCCTGGCGGGCCAGTAAAGCTGCGGTTGCTGCCTTCCGTTCCCGCTATGCGCTGTTTATGGGGAAATATGCAGATGTGTTAACCTATGCTGAAGCTGCTTTGGGCAAAGGGCCGGAACTGAAAGATTTCAATACTTTTGTCGCCGGACAGCCTAAGTCGTATCAGAATCCGGAAGTGACTCTGGAATATTGTGAGACGAATGATCAGGCTGCATCCACTTTCCTCTATTGGCCGGAATTCTATTATACGCGTTATACCTATATCGGATCTCAGTGGCGTTTGCCGAGCGAGTCGCTGATACAGGCTTATGATAAGGATAATGACCTGCGTTTTAAATGGTTTTTTGTAGAGCACGGAGACCGTAGATTTTCTGTGAATGCCAATGCTTACCGGTATGCGGTGTTTAATGACGGACGTTATGTCATTGCCGGGCTGACCCTGGCCGAAGTGCTGTTGAATAAGGCCGAAGCCCAGGTTCGTACCGGTGCATGGCAGCAGGGGATGATTACCCTGAATCTGTTGCGGGAAAAACGGATGAAAACTGGCACAACGCCTTTATCGGCAACGAGCCAGAAAGACGCTTTGGAAAAAGTGCTGGCAGAACGCCGCCGGGAATTTCCTTTTGTGATGCGTTTGCTGGATATCCGGAGGTATGCTGTGAATGAAACGCCTGAGGATGATGTTACTCTGACCTTTAATTTCTGGGAGACCTCTTTGGGAAAAATCGATGTGACTAAACCGAAGACCTACACGATACCTGTGGGCAGTTCCTATTATGCCTGGCCGATCAATGGTATCGAAGTGGATGCCAGCAAGGGTGAAATAGAACAAAATACCTATTAATCAAATATTTAATACAGATAACGGTTTGAGCCTATGATATACAAGGCTCAAACCGTTATATTTTTCCTATCACTCACCATAGCCTTTTGCCTTGCATTCAAAAGGGGCTTTTTCCCTTTTTATGTGTTTTATTATTTTAGCTCATAATTAGTGCTTCTCCCTCCTTGTGCCTCTTTCTGTAAAATACCTTTTGAAATCAAGTCTTGAATATCCCTCAAGGCAGTATCTGGTGATGTTTTTGTGATTTTGGCCCACTTGGACGAGGTGAGTTTGCCGTCAAAACCATCGAGTAGTTTATTGAGCATGATTCTCTGTCGATTATTCAATGATGCTTGAGAATGCATTTCCCAGAATTTAGCTTTTACAATGGTTGACTCTAAAATCTTCTCTGTATTGCTTAGGGCTCTTTCGAGACATGAAAGAAACCACAACAGCCAATTTGTAATATCCCCATCGCCGCGTTGAGTTTTCTCCAGAATGTGATAGTATGCTTTCCTCTCCTCTAAAATTTGGTTTGACATGCTGTAAAATCTTTGAGAGGTATTATCGCTACGGGCAAGCTGCATATCAGTTATTGCACGGGCAATTCTGCCATTGCCATCATCAAAAGGATGTATTGTGATAAACCAAAAGTGAGCAATTGCAGCTTTCAATACAGGGTCAATTGATATACGATTATTATTAAACCAATTTAAAAAACTTCCCATTTCAGCTTCTACAAGATCCGGACTGGGCGCTTCATAGTGAATTTTTTCTTTACCCATAGCACCCGATACAACTTGCATATCGCCAGTACGATATTTTCCTGCTTCTATTTTGTACATCCCACTATAACCAGTAGGGAATAAGGCGGCATGCCATCCCAGTAGTCGTTTTTTCGTCAAGAGAGAAATATAATTCTGAGTAGCATCAAGCATCATTTCTACAACTCCATCTACATTTCGGGAGGATGTCACCGTTTCATTGACCTTTATACCCAATTTCCGGGCAATCGAAGAGCGAACTTGATCTTTATTCAGTATTTCTCCTTCTATTTCGGTTGATTTTAAGACCTCTAGCGTCAGTGTTGTAAGAACAGCCTCTTCTTTTAGCGAAAAGCCAATGCTTTCCATTTGTCCCAGTAATCTTCCCTGAAGATGACGAACATTTCCAAGTAACGGGATAATCTTGTCATTATCCCACTTAAAATCAGACCAATTTATTTTTTGATAAACAAACATATTTACCGCTTATTTTACGGTGAATATACTGTTTTTATTTTGAAGTGTCAAATATTTTCCGCACAAATTACGGTATTTTTGCCGGATATAATACGCATAATATGCGGAGAATAAATATCATATTCTCCGCATAAGTCGGCTTGAATTATGCCCGCACATTACAATGTATCGGTGGCTCAAATATGTGCGGTGCTGGATTTCCTATCCACTGCTTAGATCAGTGCTTTTAGGCTGGCTTTGCAGGAAATCACCCAATTTACGGTAAACAGCCACAAATTCACCGAACGACAATTCCGGCGAATGAATTTCGTTGACGTCTATAAAATACTCTATTTCCGTTTCTTTGTCTTCTTCCTGATGAATGCGTTTACTGATCCAGGGCACAGTCCGGAACACAGGCTGCCTGGTATCTTCTTTTATTTCAAATACGATATCGGGTTGTGATTCTTGGGGATAGTCCGCAATGTCCCAACGTACCTTTCTGTCCCCATTCTCACCAAATACTTTCAGGAAACCCGATATTGTATCGGCTACCCTTTGCATTTGTGCGGCAGGCATACAATACATCGAACATTCAAAAGTTCCAAGGCTGTAATCAATGTGAAATTCATCCCCGTCTGCATACAAGCCTATACTTTTGCTGATACTGATGTAATATTCGTCATAGCTCTTCACCTTGCATTCAAAAGGAGCTTTTTCCCTTTCGATGAACCGTCCCATCACTTTGTAGAGTTCTTCTATCTGGGGATAGAGTACGCCATAAATTTCTCCTTTGCCGATGGTCATTGCATAGGTTACGCCTTCCGCACTCATGCGTTCCATATATTCGTTGTGTTTCCGTTCTCTTTCTTTCTCATATTTAAACAACAGTCTCAGCCCCTGTTCCTCAGTAGTGAAAAATTTCCGCATCCGGTTGGTGAGCGCACTTCCTTCGGCCAGATGATAGGCTGACATGGTGAAACCGTGCAGCGTTTCCATCAACCTGGCGGCTTCCTCTCCGGATGGTTTAGCATAGGCAAGATACCACGCACAAGCCTTCTGTATTATTCCGTTATTGACAGGCCAAGGGTTTTTAAAGGTGGTAAAGAGGCGTTTCAGGCGATGGAAATTGTCACATAGTATTTCCAGCGGGTGGGGAGCGGATACATCGGTGACATATTTTTTCAGGTTCTTTTCCATTTGCCGGAAAAATGCGGATTCGGATGGAGTCTCCCCAAATTCTCTCGTTTCCGCTTTCTTTGGCATTTCATCTGCCGGAGCCGTATACTTATCTTCATTGTCCATTATATACCTCCTTCCTGATCAGGTTCCTGTGATGCGGGAAATGTTCCGGTATCAGCCGGGCTTAAGAGGCTGGCGAGTTGCTGCTTTATGCTGTGGTGGTATTGCACGTACCAGGAGAGCAGTCCGTGGTAGCGTGCCAGCCGGAACAGGAAATCGGACCAGTTGGTCCATGCTTCAATCACTTGCTGCCGTTCTTTTCGCGAAAGGCCTTCTGTGCCAAGATACGAAAAACAGGCTTTTTGCAAAACCGGAATTTCCTCCGCCCACGAGCGGGTGAACAGGGTCAGCATGTTGGTTAATTCTGTTATCCGGTCTTTGAAGGCTGCTAACTGTAGTTCATCAGATTTGGCCTTTACCAGATGCGGACACAACTGCCGGAACTGCCGCAGGTAATATTCTCTTATTTCCTGATTCTCATCGTGCAGAGATTGCTCTGCTACTTGTTGATCGTTTAAAACGACATCAACGGGTTGATTGGTTTGTTCCTGGTTCATGGTTTGTTAATAAATGGGTGATTTACTCTGATTCAGTTTGAAATTTTGTCCGGACAGAACGGACAAATAGTATTTACAGTATAGTAAATGGGAGTAAAAATAATGATGGCTATAAACACGAAAAGGCGTGGAATACTTCAACTATTTCGTAGTTCCGAGGGCATCGCCAAACGCCTACCGTTTACAAATAGAATCCATAATCCACGCCAAAACAGCATGAAATTATTTGTCTATTGTCTCAACGGTAAATTTTGGCTATTTTTCGAAACGAGACGCTAAAACAAAAAGTTTTCACTAATATATCTTTCCGTGTTCCTACCTTAAGGAATACTTTTTTCTTTCTTTGCGAAGATATTAAAAATTTTCATGACCGCATAAAATTAATTTTTCACAAATGTTTTATCAATCTTTCACAAAGATATAGTTATGGTATGTCATAACAAAAGGTTTTAACAAAAATCTTTTCTTTACACATTAATTGAGTAAAAAATGAATAAGACACATACCACAATTGAAGCTTATATTATTGAAGCAGTTAGAAAAAGGAGAGAAGAATTGGGAATTAACCCGAGTAAACTGTCTTTAGAAATGGGGTTGGTACGTAATTTTATTAAATATACGGAAGATTACACCCGTGGATATAAGTATAATTCCAACCATCTTAACGAACTTGCAAAAATTCTGGATTGTAATATTTCAGACTTCTATCCCCCGAAATACGTCGAGGAAAACTGTATAGAAGAGTACCACGAAATCCGCGAACGAAGGCGGCAGGAAATAAAGAAGGAAAAAAAGCAAGGAAAAAAATGAATGCTTCAATGAATGATATGTTTCAGTTACAGATCATTCAGAGCAAAATATATGAGATTCATTACAACGGATTGTGTGTTAATATTCCATACTAATATTCTTAAAACAATTCTTTTGGATTAATCTTCAAAAATTCTACATAAGGGATTCCACCGGTACCGACCAGTAATGTCTTATCCGGATGGAATTTTTTATTAAAGATACCCATTCCTTTCTTTATTTAACTTGTTTAAAATAAGGACGTTCGTGTGTATTAAAATAATTTACTCAATATTAAAGATGAAATTACTCAAAATTATTAGATTGTCAAAATGAACTGATTTTTTATCAGATTTTTCTCCATTGATTCACTATTAAGCGGCTTGGGATCAGCTTTAAATCTTCATAATAAACCAGCTACAATAGTCAACCGTGGTTTCACGAATAGTACGGAACGTGTTCGCCACCCTGCGGATTGCCGTTGGACAAATATTTCCACAGTCCGCAAGATGCTCATACACTGCAATATATCAATGGCTCGAATATATGCGGAGCTGGGGAGCGAAAAGAAACGGGAGTCAGTAAATAAAATTTCGCAGAAATAAGAGGAATAATGTTTGTAATTATGAGCAATATGAACTAATTTTGCTCATAATTAGATACATTACAAAAATGAGAAGAGCTCTGTTACCTAGCCAACAGCGAACCCTAATGACATTAGGGGAAAATATCAGATATGCACGTCTTCGTCGTGATCTCTCTTCGGAACAGATTGCCGAACGTGCCGGAATAGCACGAAACACACTTATCAAAATTGAAAAAGGAGATGAGGGTGTTGCTATCGGGTATTACTTCCGTGTGCTGGCTGTGCTTGGATTAGATAAAGATTTGATGTTAGTTGCAAAGGATGATGAACTGGGTCGTAAATTGCAGGATGCAAAATTAACAGTAAAGGAACGAGCTTCAAAGAAATAAAAAATGGCACAGAGTAAAGGTATATATGTATATATGGATTGGCAAGAGAGTGAATTGCCAATTCTAATGGGAGTATTGCACAGTGAGGTGTTACGTGGTAAGGAGGTGTTTTCGTTTGAGAACGCACCCGATTGGCTAACCTACAAGCAATTCAGAGTCTTAGACCCGGATTTAGCTCATTTTTCAGGGAAACAATACTTGCCTGTTGACAAGAGTAATTTCGGAATGTTCCTCGATTCATCGCCTGACCGTTGGGGACGTATGCTGATGCGCAGACGAGAAGCAATAAATGCCCGGCTTGAACATAGACCAAACAGAGTGCTAACCGAGGCAGATTATTTGTTAGGTGTTTATGACGAAAACCGGATGGGAGCTTTACGGTTTAAGTTATCGCCCGATGGTGAGTTTATGGATAATAATAAAGCGATGGCAACACCACCGTGGACATCTATTCGTGATCTTGAATATGCTAGTCTTCAATTAGAAAAGGAGGATATGAAAGATGATGCCGAATATGCAAAGTGGCTCAATATGCTTGTCGTTCCAGGTTCTTCATTAGGGGGTGCCCGTCCAAAAGCCAATATTCTGGACAGTAATGACGCACTTTGGATTGCCAAATTCCCAAGCGGCCATGACACAAAAGATATGGGAGCATGGGAAGCTGTTACGGCAGAAATGGCCAAAAAGTGCGGTATTGAAATGGCTGAGAGCCGGGCACAGAAATTCAGCAGCAGACAGCATACATTCCTCACAAAAAGGTTTGATAGAATAGGCGGCAAACGGATTCATTTCGCCTCAGCAATGACATTATTGGGCTATACCGATGGTGCTGACTCGGCAGAAGGGGTTAGCTACTTAGAGCTTGCTGAGTGGATTGCCCGAAATTGCGACAATGTGTCGCAGAATCTTGAACAGTTGTGGCGACGCATCGTTTTTAATATTGCCGTGTCCAATTGTGATGACCATCTTCGAAATCATGGATTTCTGCTCACTCCCAAAGGATGGACACTTTCCCCTGCTTATGACATTAACCCCGATGAGCATGGCATGGGCTTAAAGCTTAACATTTCGGAAGATGACAACTCTCTGAATTTTGAATTGGCATTGAGTACTGCTGCTTATTTTGGATTAGATAGCCCAACGTCAAACAAAATAGTAAATCAAACCAAAATGGTGGTATCGACTTGGCAGCAACTTGCTACCAAATATGGAATTTCACGTTCTGAACAAGAAGATATCGCTACGGCTTTCAGGTATTAAAAGTATCTATAAACCCGCACTGGCAAGATTTTCAACTCTTTAGAATTTCCCTGTATTTTTTTTCAAAAAAAAGTGTATTTATTTGTCATACCGATTCCGGGTTCGCGCATTTTAAGATAAAGGGGTGAAAAATCCTGGTTTTGCAAAAAAAACGGACGTTTATTTAGTTAAATCGAGTGAAAACAAGTTGAGTCAAGTGAAATCGGGCAGAAGCCTTGTATCCTTGATTATTCTTTCTGTCTTTTTCTTGTTTTTCACTCTCCCTATCTTTTGATTGCTAAATATTTACCACACATTTCACAAACTTCCTGTCCGGTTTTCTCAAACCTGAATCCTGATTTTACCTGATTCGATCCGACTTCATTTGTTTCCACTTTTCTTTGCGAAAATAAACGTCCCCTTTTCGGATGTTGGAAATATTTGATTATATGCGTGATAGATTTAATAAACTCATAGAGGACTTAAAAGCTGTATTGGCTGGAAAAGCTTCCGAAACAGAGGTGAAACAGCTTTATAATGAGATGGATGCTTCTGAATTACAACAGATTCTGGACAATTGCCGGGATGAGGATTATTTGTCCCGGAAATGGGAAACTTATCGGCGGTATTCCCCGGAAGATGCTTACAGGCAATTTGCGGGGCGCGTAAAGCCACATGCGTTCCGGATAAAAATGATCCGGATTTGCGCGGCTGCTTCGGTGGTATTGACGGTTGGTATCGGGATCTGGTGGTTGGCGAAACCTGAAGCTGTACAACCTGTCATTGTTGAGAATAGGTTGATAGAGCCGGGTACAAAAAAGGCACTGTTGAAGCTGGCTGATGGAAGTACGATAGATGTGACGGGTGATTCTATGCGTATCGAAAAGGAGGAAGGGGTCCGGATAGCCTATACTGACGGAGGGATATCCTATCAGACAAAAAAAGAAATAAAGGAACTGGTATACAATGAGCTGATTGTTCCTGTTGCCGGAGAGTGTTTTATTACGCTGGACGACGGCACGAAGGTATGGGTGAATTCCGATTCGAAGTTAAAATATCCGGTGAAGTTTGTCGGGGAGAATAGGGAGGTGTTTCTGGAAGGTGAAGCCTATTTCGAGGTGCAGAAAGATGGAAAGCCGTTTATTGTGAATACTTCTATGGGGAATGTAAATGTATTGGGAACTGTTTTTGATGTGAAGGCTTACCAGGAAGAAAAAACGGTCTATACAACTCTGGTGTCTGGCCGGGTCCGGTTTCAGGGACAGCAGACCGTTACCCTGGAACCGGGTGAGCAAGCTGTTGCTTTTGCTGACGGAAAGGTGGAAAAACGCGTGGTGGATTTGACGGA
>CAJMQA010000004.1 GCA_905215395.1 uncultured bacterium
TACACGGCCGTGAAGCCACTAGTACCTGAAACTAGCGTGTATACCAATTTCACCACTTGGGCAATCAATCAGTTGTCCCACCAGGACTCGAACCTGGACTGACAGAACCAAAACCTGCTGTGCTGCCATTACACAATGGGACAATCATTGATGCATCGTTTTTGACGGTGCAAATATAGAACGTTTTTTTTTTCTAACAAAAAAAACAAGGAAATTTCGAGTAAAATAATTATTTTCGTGCTTCAATCTGTGCATCATTTTTTGCTACATTTTGATTATCAACAGTTTGATATATTTGGAGTTTCACAACAACCTTCAAATATCCGACAGTGAGGGTCAAAAGTGCAAAAACAGAGAGAAAAATGAAGTTTAAAAATAGCAAATTTATTCTAACAAATGAATATGTATACTATCAAAGATCATCCAAATCTAAGCTTTCGGCTCATCAACAGAGTTACCGGTTGGGCAACTTTTGTTATAGCGAGCATTACGTACATACTCACTGCTGAGCCAACGGCCAGTCTTTGGGATTGCGGTGAATTCATCACGACTTCAGTAGGGTTACAGGTTGGACACCCTCCCGGAGCACCCTTGTTCATGATCATTTCCCGCTTGTTTGCTATTTTTGCTCCATCGCCGGAAAAGCAAGCTTTTATGATTAATTGTATGTCAGCCCTATGTTCTGGCTTCACCATTTTATTCCTGTTCTGGTCTATCACCCACTTGGCCAGAAAGATCGTAGTTAAGGAAGGAGAAGAGATGACATTGGCCCAGATGTTCGCCATTATGGGAGCTTCACTGATCGGATCTTTGACCTATACATTTACAGACACCTTCTGGTTCTCTGCCGTAGAGGGAGAGGTATATGCCATGTCATCCCTGTTTACAGCCGTTGTATTCTGGGCTATATTGAAGTGGGAAAACGTGGCTTTTGAACCTTATGCTAATCGCTGGCTGATTCTGATCGCTTATCTCATCGGACTATCTGTCGGGGTTCACTTGTTAAACTTATTAGCTATTCCCGCCATTGTATTTGTATACTATTTCAAAAAATACACCCCGACTCTCCGGGGAGTCATCAAGACAGGTATACTGTCCATGATCATATTGGGCGTCGTCAATTTTGGAGTAATTCCAGGTATTATTAAAATTGCAGGGTGGTTCGAACTGTTGTTTGTCAACGGTATGGGGATGCCTTTCAATACCGGAGTTATTTTCTATGTACTACTGATTATCAGCGGCCTGAGTTGGGGAATCTGGTATACCTTGAAAAAAGGGATGCCGATCTGGAATACCATCCTGACCTGTTTCATGGTGATCCTCATCGGTTATTCCTCTTATTCCATGGTGGTTATCCGTTCACTAAGCGATCCTCCTATTGATGAAGGAAGTCCGGACAATGTATTTTCCCTACTATCCTATATCCAGCGGGATCAATATGGAGACTCTCCTCTTTTCTACGGACAATACTATAACGCACCACAAATTTCCTCAAAAGACGGGGCCCCGATCTATTATCAGAACAAGGCAACCGGTGTTTATGAGGTTATCGGTCACAAAACCGAAATAGAATATGACAAACGTTTCTGCGGTTTCTTCCCACGTATGCACAACAATACCCGCTCATACTATGCAGACCAGTACCAGGCCTGGGGCGGTAAAAATAACGGTCCGACCTATAACATAGACGGAACTCCCATCACACGTCCCAGTTTCGGGAATAACATGCGCTATTTCTTCAATTATCAGTTGGGACATATGTACTGGAGATATTTTATGTGGAATTTCTCCGGCAGGCAAAATGACATACAGGGGAATGGCGATATCATACATGGCAACTGGATTACAGGCATAAAATTCCTGGACGAAATGCGTTTGGGCAATCAATCGGAACTGCCTGATACCCTGAAGTCAGAAAAAGCGCTTAACAAATATTATATGCTTCCTTTCCTGTTGGGAATCCTGGGAATGTTTTACCAATACCGGAAAGGCCGGAGTGGGAAACAAGATTTCTGGACAGTGATGCTGTTATTTGTGATGACAGGAATTGCCATCATAGTTTTCCTGAATCAGGCACCGATGGAACCCCGTGAACGGGATTATGCCTATGCCGGTTCTTTCTATGCTTATGCTATCTGGATTGGTTTAGGTGTCCTTTCCATATGGGAATTTTTGAACCGGAAAATCAAAAAACTGGATCCGAAGGTATCAGCAATTGCAGTAACTGCCGTTTGTCTGTTTGCTATTCCTATCAATATGGCAGCTCAGAACTGGGATGACCATACCCGTGCAGGCCGGTATGCCACCATAGCACATGCTAAGAACTACCTGAACTCCTGTGCACCGAATGCAATCCTCTTTACTTACGGAGACAACGATACTTTCCCGCTCTGGTATGTACAGGAAGTGGAAGGTGTACGCCGGGATGTCCGCGTCGTTAATCTGAGTCTCTTGTCCGGCGCCTGGTACATCGACCAGATGAAACGTAAGACCTACGAAACTCCGGGAGTGCCTATTTCATTGACTCATGAACAATACAGAGAAGGGAAACGGGATTATGTTCTCATTGTAGAAGAAATCCCCAAGGCAAATATGAAAGAAGCCATCGGATTCGTCGCAAGCGACCTGCCGCAAACCCAAAAAAGAGGCTACACTGAAGCCCTCGATTACATGCCTACCCGCAATCTTTATTTACCGGTTGATTCAGCCAGAGTTATTGCCAACGGTACGGTGAAAGCTGAAAATGCTGATAGTATAGTGAAACAACTGGAAATCAACCTAAAAGGTAATGCATTACTCAAATCACAACTGATGGTTCTGGATATTATCTCAACCAATAACTGGGAGCGTCCGGTATATTTCGGTATCGGGATGGGGACAGATGCCTATATGGGCTTTGAAAAATACTTTCAGCTGGAAGGAGCTGCCTACCGGGTAGTCCCCATTAAAACTCAGGATAACGGATATTACGATTTTGGCCGGATCGATTCAGAAATCCTTGATGAAAATCTCATGCATAAATTTGAATGGGGAAATATCAAAGATCCGAAGGTAAACATCGACTATTTCCATGACAATACCATTGCCGTCATGAAATACCGGAATACTTTCCTGCGATTGGCAGAACAATTACATGCTGAAGGCAAAAATGAAGAAGCCATTGCTGTTCTGGATAAATCTCTGGAAGAATTGCCATTGAGCCAGGTCCCAGTGGACAATAGCATGTTATATTATATTCCCTTGTATTATTCCTTAGGTGAAGCCGAAAAAGCCAACATGCTTCTCCAGGAACTGGCAGACAACAATTACCAGATGCTAAGATATGTCAATTCCCTGTCTCCGAAATTTGCCAACACAGCAGCAATTCAACAGGAGGAAAACATGAGCATCCGTGTGATCCAGATGCTGATGGATATGGCAGCCCGGGGAGGTCAGCCTGACCTGGCTATGGAAATTAAGAATAAGGTGGAAAGTATCTACAATCCATCTTTGATCCGCCCGTCTGCAAAGCCAAATAAGACAAAGGATACGACAAAATCAATAGAATTAGAATAACTCATTTTCTATAAAATAGCTGATATTTTCGCATCAGCTATTTTATAGAAAATATAAACCTTAATTTTTTCCCAATGATAACAATAGATCAGCTGAAAGCAGTTGAAGAACGCGGTGGCGCTCTGAGGAGGTATCTTTGACGTCGATCATAAAAAGATAGAGCTGGAAGAAGTTGAAATGCGGACCCAGGCACCTGATTTCTGGAGTGACTCCAAAAATGCAGAGAAAATCATGAAACAGGTCAGAGAATTAAAAAGCTGGATAGAGGGTTGTGAAGAAGTATGCCGGTCCATTGATGATCTGAATGTACTCTTTGAGTTCGCCAAAGAAGGCGAAGCTACCGAGGAAGAAGTTGATGCACATTACGCAGAAACTTTGGAATTAGTAGAAAATCTGGAGCTCAAAAATATGCTGAGAGGAGAAGCCGATCAGATGGGATGTGTATTAAAAATCAACTCTGGGGCGGGCGGAACTGAAAGCCAGGACTGGGCATCCATGTTGATGCGTATGTATATGCGTTGGGCTGAGGCCAATAAATACAAAATAACTGTCAGCAACTTACAGGATGGGGATGAAGCCGGGATCAAGAGTGTTACCATGCAGCTCGAAGGGGATTTTGCCTATGGCTACCTGAAAGGCGAAAATGGAGTTCATCGTCTCGTCCGTGTCTCCCCGTATAATGCACAAGGTAAGCGGATGACTTCATTTGCTTCAGTCTTTGTTAGCCCCTTGGTAGACGACTCCATTGAAATTGCAATCAATCCTGCCGATATCAGCTGGGATACTTTCCGCTCAGGAGGTGCCGGAGGACAAAATGTAAATAAAGTTGAAACCGGGGTACGCTTACGTTATAATTATAAAGATCCGGATACCGGCGAAACCCGGGAGATTCTGATCGAAAACACCGAAACCCGTTCACAGCTCGACAACCGTGAAAATGCGATGCGTTTGTTACGTTCTATGTTGTATGACATGGAATTACAAAGACGGATGGCTGAACAACAAAAAATAGAAAGCAATAAAAAGAAAATTGAATGGGGTTCACAAATACGAAGCTACGTATTTGATGACCGCCGTGTGAAAGATCACCGGACCAATTTCCAGACTTCAGATGTCGGAGGGGTTATGGATGGGAAGATTGACGGCTTTATCAAAGCTTATCTGATGGAATTCGGAGGTGTTGAATAAATTCCAAATAATGTACTTCTGTAATATTTTAAATCCAAAGAGTACATTATATCGGCTATTACGTATAACAAACCATGTTGGACTTTTCAAATAGTAAAATTCTGATTGTCGGAGACGTTATGCTTGACAAGTACTATTTTGGTAATGTCGAGCGGATTTCCCCGGAAGCTCCGGTTCCCATCGTCAATATACGAAAAGAAGAATCCCGGCTGGGAGGGGCTTCCAATGTAGCCAATAATATATCCAGCCTGGGAGGTACCCCCCTATTGTGTGGAGTCATCGGACATGATCTTTTTGGAAAAGAGATTGAACGCATTGCCCGACAGAAAAATATCAGGACCATTTTACTGCGCAGTGCATACCCGACAATCACCAAAGCCAGAATCATAGGCGGGAAACAACAGATTGTCCGGGTCGATTACGAAGACCGCGCCAATCTGGAGGAAAAAGAGCGGAAAAAACTTAAAATAGAAATCAGCAATCTCTTACCGGAATACGATATACTAGTCATATCCGATTATGGAAAAGGGTTGATTTCTGAAGACTTTTGCCGCTTTTTGATCAGACTCGCCCACAAGTATGAGAAAAAAGTAATCATCGACCCCAAAGGAAAAGAGTGGAAAAAATACCGGGGAGCAGATATTGTTACTCCCAACGTAAAAGAGCTGAGTGATATCGTTGGTTATACAGTCCCCAATACAGACCGGGCTATTGAAAAAGCGGCACGGGAAGCCATTAATGACAACCAGCTTCCGTCCCTCCTGGTTACCCGAAGCGATAAAGGAATGAGCTTGATCAGCAACTCTGCCCCGATACATATCCCCACCCATTCCGAAGAGGTATTTGATGTGAGTGGTGCAGGGGATACAGTGGTCGCAACCCTGAGCATGTGTCTGTCCATCGGCCTGGATATCAGTACTGCCATGCAAATTGCAAATATAGCCGCCGGAATTGTCGTAAAAAAGATCGGAACAGCGACTCTCTCCATCGGGGAATTACAACAACAATACATTACAAAATAAAAACCGCAATAAGCGGTTTTTATTTTATACACATATCGGCAAAATAACGGTGAAAGGCTGAATTTTCTGTCAGCTCCGGATGAAAAGAGGTCACCAACATATGCCCCTGGCGGGCGGCTACAGTATGATCATCTATTTTACACAAAACCTTCACCCGCTCTCCCACTCTTGTAATATAAGGAGCACGTATAAATACCAATGGGATTTTTTCAGGACTCACTTCCGGAATTTTTACATCCACATCGAAACTGTCGATCTGTGTACCATAAGCATTCCGTTTTACAGCAATATCCATAACAGCCAGATGGGTCACTGAATCATTAACCAATTCTTTGGCCAATAAAATCATTCCTGCACATGTTCCCCAAACCGGAAATCCCTCCTCTATTTTTTTTCGCAAAGGCTCCATCATTCCCGTCCGGCTCAAAAGCTTTCCGATAGTCGTACTTTCTCCTCCCGGTAATATAATCCCTGCCAATTCATCCAATTGTTCAGGATATCTGACATCCACAGCCTCATGACCGATTTTTCTGACATGAAACTGATGTTCTGCAAAAGCTCCCTGAAATCCTAATATTCCTATTTTCATCATTTGTCATTCATTAAAAAAGAGTGCAAAAGCACTCTTTTTTTACCAGCCTCTTTCGGCATATTTATTTTCCAATGTTTTTATCTCCAAACCAGACATCGGCTCACCCAGATTTTCTGACAGCTCTGCCAATTTCGCAGGATCATTAAAATAAGTAACAGCCTGAACAATGGCTTTTGCACGTTTTGCAGGATCTCCGGATTTAAAAATACCTGAACCTACAAATACTCCTTCAGAACCTAACTGCATCATTAATGCGGCATCTGCAGGAGTCGCAATACCACCGGCAGCAAAATTTACCACCGGCAATTTCTCGTTTTCATGAACATATTTGATCAATTCAAACGGAGCACCGAATTCTTTGGCCAGACTCATCAATTCCTCCGCTCCGGCATTTTTTACCCGGCGCATATCATCATTGATCTGACGCATGTGGGTAACCGCCTCTACCACATTTCCGGTTCCGGCCTCACCCTTGGTACGGATCATCGCAGCTCCTTCGCCGATACGACGTAAAGCTTCCCCTAAATTACGGGCTCCGCAAACAAAAGGTACTTTGAAAGCCGTCTTATCAACATGATAAAGTTCATCAGCAGGAGTCAATACTTCACTCTCATCGATAAAATCAATGCCAATGGCCTCCAATATCTGAGCTTCCACAAAATGACCGATCCTCACTTTGGCCATTACCGGGATAGATACAGCTTTCTGAATAGCTTTAATCATCTGCGGATCAGACATCCGGGCCACTCCACCATCACGGCGGATATCAGCCGGTACTCTTTCCAATGCCATCACAGCGCAAGCACCTGCTGCTTCAGCAATTTTTGCCTGTTCCGCATTGGTAACATCCATGATCACCCCGCCTTTCAGCATTTGAGCAAGGTTTTTGTTCAATTCATATTTTCCCATAATTGTAAGGTTAAAACAGATTAAATAAACTATATAGAAAATTCTATTTTTCAATTAAAACCATAAATAGTAGTCTTCATATATTCCTCCCCCGGCCTCAACAAAGTGGAAGGAAAATCAGGATGATTGGGGGAATCAGGCCAGAACTGGGCTTCCAAAGCCACCCCGCCATAAGCTCCGTAATGTCGATTCCCTTTAGCCTGACTGACATTCAAAAAACGTCCGGTATAAACTTGTAAACCCGGATAACTGGAAGATACACAAAGCCGCACACCTGAATGTTCCTCCGAAAGTTCCGCCAATCTCTTTATTTCACCATCATTTTCATATATATAACAGTCATCCAGACCACCATGATTCTCTATAACATTCTTTAAAGCCTGAGGTTTGGTAAAATCGTAATCTCCGGCAGCTTTTACGAAAGTACCATCCGGAATCAAATCGTTGGTCTTCAAATACCGATCCGAATACAATTTCAAAATATGTCCTTTTATATCCGGTACTGCCGGGTTCAGGTTAAAATACGGATGATGAGTCAGATTTACATAGCAATCTTTATCTGTAATAGCTTTATAATCTATCCGAAGTGCTTTCCCCTCCAGTATAAAATGTACGTCTACAGTCAAAGTGCCGGGATAAGCTTCTTCGCCATCCGGACTGATATAACACAAATCCAGAAAAACATCCCCACAATTGATCACACTCCAATCTTTTTTATCAAAACCACAAATACCACCATGCAAATGATTACCCCCATTATTAACTGCCAGATTATACTCTTTCCCATGCAAAAAAAACGTTCCTCTTGCAATACGGTTTCCATATCTTCCGATCATAGCCCCTAAATACGCTCCTGTAGCCTGATATCCGGAAGCACCATACTCTTCAGCTTTTTCCAGCCCCAACAACACATCTACAGGATTCCCATTTTTATCCGCAGTAATCATTCGGGTCATTGTAGCCCCCAGAGTAGAAATATGGACTTCCAACTCTTTATTTTTCAGTATGTAAATCTCTGGTCTCATGCCCTGACGCTTTTATTTAGCTCTATCATCAGTAATTTTTCTTACAGTTTTAAAGTGAAACCGACCTAAAAATTGCTAAGTGTTCGCAAAGATATTAATTTCCTTTAATAAAACGCGCCCAAACCCTAAATCCTTGCTCAATTATTTACGAAGTTACCGGACCGGATTCTTGAATGAATAAGTTGTTGTACTTAAAAAAATATTCTATTTTTGTTCAGAATTTATGTATAACACACAAAACAACTTAACTAACAATAGAATGACTACTCACGAATTAGAGCATAAATTTGAAAAAATTTATGGTAAAAAAGCGGAGCATGTTTTTTTTGCTCCGGGTCGTGTCAACCTGATCGGTGAGCACACGGATTATAACGGAGGTCTGGTCTTTCCCTGCGCTTTAAGTTTCGGAACTTATCTGTTGATAGCCAAACGCTCAGACAACAAAAACAGGTTTTCAAGTATGAACATAGACCACTCCTTTACAGTTGATGCAAACGCTTTTGGCAATAAAACCACGGAATGGATCAAATATCCGCTGGGAGTGATGAAAGAATTTGCGGACCAAGGTTGGGACGTATGGGGATATGACTTACTGTTTTATGGCAATATTCCCAGCGGTGCAGGCTTATCTTCTTCCGCTTCCATTGAAGTCGTCACAGCTGTCATGCTTAACGAAATGACCAGAGCGGGACTGAATATGGTAGATCTGGTAAAAATTTCACAAAAAGCAGAAAACGTTTACGTAGGTGTAAACTGTGGTATTATGGATCAGTTTGCCGTCGGTATGGGAAAAGCCAATAACGCTATCGCACTCGATTGTGCCAGCCTGAAATACGATTACGTACCTCTCGAAATCCAAGGTTATAAGTTAGTGATTGCCAATACGAATAAAAAAAGAGGACTGACAGATTCTAAATACAATGAAAGAAGAAGCGAATGCGAGGAAGCTGTTGCAGCTATTTCAAAAGTCCGTAAAATAGACTTCCTGTGCGAACTGACAGCGGAAGAGTTTGAAAAGTATGGCGCCTTGCTCCAAAATCCCATAGTACTCCGTCGTGCCAAACATGCAGTATACGAAAACCAGAGAGTCATTAAGGCTATTAAAGCTTTAAAAGCCGGAGATCTGGCAACATTCGGACAATTGATGAACGCTTCACACAAATCCCTCAAAGAAGATTACGAAGTTACCGGTATCGAACTGGACACCCTGGCAGAAGAAGGGCAGCATCTGGAGGGGGTTTTAGGTTCCCGCATGACCGGAGGCGGTTTTGGTGGATGTACGGTAACTTTGGTTAAAGAAGACAAAGCAGACAATTACATTCAGAAAGTCGGAGAAGTTTATAAAAACAAAATAAACCTGGAAGCTACATTTTACACAGCAGATGTTGGCGAAGGAGCACGTAAACTCTATTAATTAACAACACAACAACATACATCATGAATTCTAGTTTTCATATAATTGACTTCGTCATCCTAGGAATCTATGCGATTCTGTTGGTGGGAGTTGGTCTGTGGGTTTCGCGGACCAAAAAAGGACAAACCAAAACCGCAGAAGACTACTTTTTAGCCAGCAAAGCTTTACCGTGGTGGGCCATAGGTTCTTCTCTGATTGCCGCAAATATCTCAGCAGAACAATTCATCGGAATGTCCGGTTCCGGTTTTGCAGGAGGTTTAGCCATAGCTTCCTATGAATTTATGGCAGCCCTGACTTTAATTATCGTAGGCAAATTCTTCCTACCGATATTCATCAGACAAGGGATTTATACGATTCCGGAATTTGTTGAAAAACGTTTTTCTACCAATCTGAAAACCATTCTGGCCGTATTCTGGATTGCCCTTTTCATTTTTGTAAACCTGACTTCCGTATTATTTCTGGGAGGTAAAGCTATCGATACGATTGTGGGTGTCGGTGATGGCAGCATGATCATTCCTGCAATCATAGCCCTGGCTCTCTTTGCGGCTGCATACTCTCTTTATGGAGGTCTTTCAGCAGTAGCCTGGACAGACGTGATTCAGGTTGCCTTGCTGGTTGTCGGCGGTCTTATCACCACCTTGATTGCTTTACATTATGTCACTCCGGAGGGAGGTATTTTGAACGGAATTTCCCATGTAGCAGATGTGGCAGGCGATAAGTTCGATATGGTTTTATCACGGGATCACAAAGAGTTTAACAATCTTCCCGGTATTTATGTGCTGATTGGAGGCCTGTGGGTTGCCAACTTGTATTACTGGGGCTTCAATCAATATATCATACAGAGAACCCTGGCTGCAAAATCTCTGAAAGAAGCACAACGCGGTATTGCATTCGCAGCATTCCTGAAAATGTTGATTCCGTTTATCGTCGTTATTCCCGGAATCGTAGCCTGGGTGATGTTTACAGAGGATATACACGGAGCCAGAAGTGCATTTGAGGTTGCCGGTTCTGCCAATCTGAACAATGATAATGCTTATCCTTGGTTGATCAGTACATTCATCCCTGTTGGAATAAAAGGTCTGGTACTGGCAGCTTTGTCTGCAGCTATTGTGTCTTCACTGGCTTCTATGCTGAACTCTACTTCTACTATTTTCACGATGGACATCTATAAGCCTTATATCAATCAGACAGCTTCCCAGACCAGACTTGTAAATGTAGGCCGTCTGACTGCCGGAATTGCTTTGGTCATCGCAGTGTTACTGGCTCCGCTTCTGGGAGGCGTCGATCAGATGTTCCAGTACATTCAGGAATACACCGGATTAGTCAGCCCGGGTATACTTGCTGTATTCTTAATGGGATTATTCTGGAAGAAAGCCACCAATAAAGGAGCTATCTGGGGGATTCTCTGTTCAATTCCGATTGCTTTGATGTTCAAATTACTGCCTATGGAAATGCCGTTTATGGACCAGATGTTCTACACCTGTCTTCTGACCATGGTCGTTATTTTCATGATCAGTCTGACCAGTTGTCCGACAGAGGACGATCCAAAGGCGATCAGACTGACAGCAGATATGTTCAAGACAGACAAAATATTCAACATCTGTGCTTACGTCATCTGTATCCTGCTGGTAGTTATCTATACCGTATTCTTTTAATAAACCATAAATAAAAAAGCGGCTCACTTTGTAGGAGCCGCTTTTTTCGTTTTCCTTACTGGCGCATCATCCTCAACGGACAATTTTCTATTACTTTATGAATTCTTTGCGCCTGATCATAACTAATGGTTGTTGCGGCAGAATATTCATCCATAATATTGTAGGAATCATAATAAATCCTGTCCCATTTCTTCCCTGTATAGGTCCATTTTTCAGCTGCCATATACATTACTTCATAACTATAGGTATCCGGACAGTAATCTGTATCGCCGTCAACCCAATTTTCTTTATAGTCTCTATATCCTGTCGGTAATAATCCAAAAAATATCCCCATTACATTTTCAAAGTTTGTAGCAAACACTTTAGAAGCAGCAATGGTTATTCCTATGGCTACCGGAGTGGAATAAGCAGCATCTTCTACCTTTTCAACCACTTTCAGATCGAGTCCGGGAATTTCAGTCCCATTGTCCAATATATAAGCCGGAGCTTCACAGGGATCACTCCAGGGAGAAGAATCGTAAATCCAGATATTCAGATACCGGGCAGGATCCCACATCAGATTTTCTTTCACATATTTGGTCAATTCTGCAGTTGTCTCACTTTTCCTGTCCTCCCGCCGGATTCCCGGAGTCTCCAGTAATTTTCCCTGAGGATCTTTATCGGCCAATATAAAACGGATACCACTATCTATAGCAGAAGGTGCTGCATATATTTCTCCGGCAAACACCTGATTCAATCTCACAATCAGTTTATTGACAAACTCACTCGTCACCCCGTCACATGCGTTCTTAGTCTTGACCGTCGATAGAATATGAAAAACTACCGGAATTGTTACCTGTGGGAAAGCAGCAGGTTTTGCAATGACTTTCACATCTACCGGCTCACTGGAGATATTCCCGATTTTCGCAATAAACCGTTGGGAACCACTGCCTACCTGATTCGTCGTATAGGTAAAATTCTCAATTTTTTGTCCGTCTGCCGTAGCTACCGAAATCTGTTCCTGAGGCAGACGATCATAGATCAGCTCCATAGTATCCAGATAAGTCACCTGCTGATTATCTACTGTCTTCGTCCGCTCAATTTCAGTAAATGCCTTCACTTTGAATTTCAGCTGGGCTTTTCCATCTGCCATCAAAACTGAGCTGTTAGGATACAATCGTACATATTTTATGGCATCTGTCCCCAGATATTGGATTTTTGCTTCAAACTCATCCTGCTGACATGCCAGAAAGAGTAAGGTTATTAAAGCGATTATAATAGGTTTCATATACTTCTGGTTTTATTGGTAAATATTGATATTAAAGATTCCATCCCGGATTCTGATCTATCTTGTTGTATTGTAACTCCTCGTTCAGGGGAATCGGAAAACAAAAACGATAATCATTATCTTCTATGGTAACTGTCGGAGTTTCCTTATTATTTGCCCATTCTCTGGTCCATCCTTTCTGTATACGCACCAGGTCACACCAGCGCATATCGTATTCAAAACAAAACTCACGTCTGCGTTCATCCAGAATTTCCTGCAATACATCATTCCCGGTAAAAGAGGTGTATCCTTTGATTCGTTTACTCTGCAAGGCTTCCAACGCCAATTTCGCATTTATATTGTCATCTTTACGTGCATACGACTCTGCAATAATCAACTGCATCTCTGCCATAGTAAAGAAAAGGTGAATAGAACGTCCGTAAGAACCGGCACCTTCCGGATTGATTTGTTCAAATTTCAAAATTTCTTTATTTTCTCCGAAGCATAATCCTTTGCGAACATCTTTATCATCATATAAATCATACAAATCATCAGAAGCAAACTGACACATACCGGCAGCAATACCATAAACAGGAATACCAACTAATCCTTGCATAAACGAACTATTATAACGGGTATCGAAAATCAAAGCCTCAGGCTTATCTTTATAAAAACCATATGTAGCGTCCTCCGTGCGCGGTATCGGAGTATACTCATTAATATCCGCCAAAGTTCTGCCCTCCATAGCTGCTTGGGCATGGATAATGGCCTGGTCATAATCTGAAGATACTCCTGCTCCGGAACCACCCTTGAACAGATAAATCTGAGCCATTAAAGCGTGAATCAGTTTTTTATCATAAAAACAATTATAAGTTGTCGGAGCCGTTTTATAATTCAAAATTTCATTCAAGTCTGCCAGAATCAACTGGTACACTTCTGTCTGTGTCCTCCTCCGGGAATCATAATTTCCCACAGCCTGTGAATCAAAATTCACCGGAATACCATATTTATCCTGTTTATAAGGAGAAAAATACTGCATCAATTTAAATAAGTTCCAGGCACGCAAAAATTTAGCCTCTCCTTTAATGATATTAGCCTCATCCTCACTCACCCCACCAATATTGGCCAATTCGTCGATCACCGTATTATAAAACCCGATATTAGCATAATTTTCTTTCCAGATCTGAGCCGTAACCTCTTTTTCTTCCCAAGGCATACTCTCATTATACAATTTCCGGTTATTCCTACCAGTCCAATTATCCAGATATTTCTTCGTATTCAAATCATCTCCATAAAAATGAAATAAAAACGCAAAATTCTGATCCAGATAATGTACTGTTGTCCCAGGTAATTTAGAATCATAAGAAGTATTCACATATGCCCGGATATGGGCACCCATCAATGATTTAACATCCTCATAAGTTTGCAAAGCCAATACATTGGTCGGTTTCACTTCCAGATATTTTTCACAGGAAGTAAACAGGAATAAAATGGCAAAATATATTATCTTTTTCATAGTTGTAAGTTTAAAATCCTATATTCAGGGAAATAGTGTATTTTCTGGAGTTCGGATAACCGAAACTCCCCATCAGAGCCGGATCAATCCCTTTATAGCTGGAAAGTGTAAACAGATCTTTAGCGGTAAAACTCAGCCGGGCATTACTAAATCCGATCTTTGACAAAAGTCTGGAATCGATATTATATCCCAGGGACATAAAGCTACAACGCAAATAATCTCCTTTTTCTAAAGCAATGTCGTACATATACCTCGAATAAGCAGAAGATATAGTGGAAGCCATCGGAATGTCAGTGACATCACCTGCCTGCCGCCAGCGATTGATATCATTGACATGACGGTTCCTGGAATCCAGTCCGCGGAAAGTATTGAAAGAAGGAATCTTATGTCCGGCTTTGAATTCAAAATTGGCCGAAAAAATAAAGCGGTTAAAATTCAGGGTGGTTGAAAAACCTCCGGTAATATCCGGATGCTGTTTTCCCAAATAAGCCATAGAAGGTTTCTCCTGATTCAGAGTGACATTCCCCAGATTATCCGTATCGTACTTTTCATTTTTATCATTGTATACCAAGGTATGTCCAGTCACAGGATCTACACCGGCAAAACGATAGCCAAACCAGCCTCCGACCGGATATCCTTCCACAAAAGCAGTACCATCCCCCCGGGTACGCACAGGTAGTTCCGATAAATTCTTATAATAAGTATTTTTCAGTTCATTGTGATTAAAAGCGGCATTTGCTTTTGCATACCATTGAACAGCATGAGTCTGTAACAAAGTTACCCCCAAATCAATTTCCACCCCACGATTTACAATGTTAGCTACATTTTCAATTACATCCGAACGCCCGGAAGAGGCTGCCAAGGCCTTGTTATCCAACACATCCCGGGTTATATTACTGTAATAATTTACTCCCAGTTCGAGTTTCCGTCCCCATAAAGCCAAATCCATTCCCAGATTAAAATCCTGTTTGGTCTGCCATTTCACATTCGGATTGGGAAAAGTAAATGAAGTAGGTACAGTCAAACCGTCATAAAGAACACTTTGTCCCAAAGTCAATACAACAAAAGGCAAAGCATTTTTATCTATGCTTCCCGTATATCCGAAACCAGCCCGGAAGGAGAGTTCATCAACAACATTCAGGGATTGCATAAAACCTTCCCTATGCAGATTCCAGCGGGCCCCGACATTCCACAATGGAGTAAATTGGTTATCATTCCCGATGATGTCCGAACCGTCATAACGGATTGCACCACTTAAAATATACCTATCCATATAAGAATAAGAAGCATTAGCAAAAAAGGAAGACAGCTTACTCACCTCTTTCCCTGTTCCTCCTAAAGCCGCATAATTCACGTTCTCTCCATTCACCCCATTCATTTCCGGAAAACCTACAATCCGGTGCTCTTCATCAAAAATCGGAGAATAATTGTAGGAATTATAACTGGTCCGTTCCGATATTTCCTGACCTGCAAAAAGAGTAATAAAATGCTTCTCTGCAAATTCACCCGAATATTGCAAAGTATTCCGGAAAGTATAGCTATTGGAATAACCGGTAGCCTCCTTCAAAGAGCCACGAACCATATCATGTGTCAGTTCCCCCTGGTAAGTATACCAGTTATTCACATAATTTGTATAGGTATCAGCGCCTTCACTGATGCGGTTGTGATTGGAATTTGCATTATACACCCCATGAGTAATAAACATCAGCCCCGGAATAATTTCCCATTCCACCTTCAGGTTCAGTTCGGCATCCAGATAACGCGAAGTATTGGTATTCCGGTTTAAATCGTCAATGATATTGAATTTATCCCACTTAAAACCGTCCCGTATAGAACTTTCACTGACATTATAACTCAAATCAGCCTCATACGATCCGTCTTCCCGATAAGGACGTTCATAAGGATTAGCATACATCGCATACTGCAGAGGATCAACTACACTCGCAGATATCCGGTCATTTTTAATAGTAGCAGAAATACCTCCGGTAATCCGAACCTGTTGGACCGGATTATGTGTCAACTTAATATTCATCCCCAAGCGATCCATTTTATTATTCAGTACCGTACCAGTCTCCGTCAGGTAATTCAAGGAAGCATAGTGTTGTGTTTTTTCCGTTCCCCCGGACATACTGAAATTATATTGACCGGTAGTTGCATTCCGGAACAATTCTTTAAACCAGTCTGTTTGTATATTTCCCAAACGGGCAATTTCCTGCTCTGCTTCAGCTTTGGATATCTGTCCATGATCCACCTGATATAACAGTCTTACCACACGTCCGGATGTAATCCCCAGATAACCGCCGGAATCATCTGCATAAGCTTCCCGTTCGAACTGTATCTTCTGACGGGTATTCATCATGTCTATATTATTGACCGGCCGTTCTTTAATTCCAAAATTTGCAGTAATATTAAAACGCGTTTTACCTGCCAATCCGGTTTTTGTTTTAATGACAATCACTCCGTTAGCAGCCCTTGCTCCATAGATGGCAGTTGCAGCAGCATCCTTCAGCACTGTAATCGATTCTATATCATCCGGTGCAATATTTCCGATTCCAGAAGTAAAAATGGTCGATTGCAAATTCGTGGTTCCCACTTTAATATTGGGGATTTCACCCTGTAAGGGCATTCCGTCCACAATCCAGATGGGATCAGTGCTACCGGTCAAAGAGTTAACCCCGCGAATCATGATCTTCGCATCTTCTCCAGGACGTCCGCTTGAAATAGAGGTCAAACCGGAAATCGTTCCATTCAGGTATTCATCCATAGATGTTAAACCTTTATTTCTTAACTCTGTAGCTGTAATAGTTGTCGTACTACCTGTCATTCTTTCCCGCTTAATATTCTGATACCCGGTTACAACCACCTCCTCCATCTCCTGATGGTCTTCCGTCATAACAATATCAATCACGCTCCTGCCATCCACCTTAACAACCTGATTGAGATAACCTATATATGTCGCCATCAACTCGTTCTGATTTTCCAGGAGATTCAATTTATACTCCCCATGCTCATCCGTAGCTGTTCCTATTGTCGTCCCGTTTACCCTGACCGTTGCACCAATAAGAGGTTGTCCATGACTGTCTGTAACCTTCCCTCTGACCACCACAGTCTTATATTGTTGTTGTTCCTGCAACTTCTGACGTGGCATAATTACAATCGTTTGCCCTTCCAGCATATATGTAAAAGGGGTAGAAGCCAGAATCCGGTCCAGAATACTATTGACACTTTCATTTTGAGCCTGTAAATCAATTTTTCCGACAGCATTCAGCTGATCTGCATTAAACACAAAACTCAGATGGGTTTGTTTCTGAATTTCTGAAAACAGATCCTTAAACGTGACATTCTTCAAATCCAGATTAACCTTTGTCTGTGCCATCGTATTTGCCTGCAATGAAATAGTCAGAACAAACATACATACCACAAGAAAAGGTATTCTCAAATAACTGTTTCGGATATAAAATCCGGATTGATCATTTTTCATAAGTTTAAAAATTAGAGTTAAACGTTCCCCTACCTACAGTTTTTAACTGCGGTTTAAGATGTAGTAGTAATTAAAATTTTATTTTATCACAATCTGATTACCTGATATTTTAAAAGAAATACTTTGAGTTAGTTCAAATTGCTTCAATAATTTCCCGACATTTTCCTCTTTCTGTATAGAAGCAGTAAAACGGATATCTTTTAATTGCGGATTCTCAAACAATACCTCCATCTGATACCAACGTGAAAGAGTTCTCATAATATCTTCCAGGCGCTCTTCCTCAAAAGCGAAATACCCTTCCTGCCAGGCGATGTAATAATTGACATTGATATTTTTCTTTACTGTGATCCCATCCTCTGCAGTAATCTTAGCCAATTGATCCGGAAAGAGTACCACCTCTTCAGAACGGGAACTCCGGACTCCCACTTTCCCCTCTACCAAAACCACATTGATATTTCCAGGATCATAACTGTTGATATCAAACGAAGTTCCGTATACCTTAACTTCAGCGTCATAAACATGTACAATAAAAGGCGTCCGGCTTCTGGATACTTCGAGATAAGCTTCCCCTTTCAGATAAACCTCCCGCTGTGTTCCGGTAAAAGCAACAGGATAGCGCAACTCACTTTCTGAATTCAACTTTACCCGGGTACCATCAGCCAGTATAACCGAATATTCCCCGTAACGGGGGACAATGATCGTATTGTATTGCAAATGAGTTGAATTTGATGAATCAGCAGTATAAGTTAATTCCCCCTTTTTAGATTTTACAATCGCAATACCTTCCGTTTCTTTGATTTCAGACACCTGAGTCAGGTCTAGCATTTCCCCGTTAGACAGTATCAAAGTTGCCTGCTGTCTGCCCGGCAGCATTTGCTCACTGAACAAAGTTTCCTGCTCCCCAACCCCATATCTGTAACGAAGCAAAAGCACTCCCCCTAAAGCGAACAATACCATTGCTGCCACCTTCGAATAACGGAGTAGTATCCGACGGCTTCTGCTTTTCCGGAGATGCCTCCGGAGACGGACGACGGCTTCTTGCTTATCGTTATCTTCAAACTGTTTCAGCAAAGCCGTCCGGTTTTCCGGATCAGAAAATAAATCCACCATTCTGCTTCCCTGACTACTCTCCTGTTGCCATTCCTTTAATTCCATGGCCTCATCTTCTCCCCACAATATATGGCGGGCCAATTGTCCGGATACTTTCCGTGCTTTTTTAAAAATTTGCCATTCCATAAAAAACGTCTCCATTTTCAATTTTTCTCAAATTTGAATCCCGATTTCATTTTCTATATATAATACAGATCAGAAGAAAAAATTAATTATACAAAGTACTGAAAAATTAATAAAATTTTAATTTTCTTCGCAATCTACTGAATGACAGCACTGTTTTATATCGATTTTTTATCAATAACGGGTTAAAATATAGATAAGAAGGCCTAACATCTCTTTCGTGAGATGATTCCGGAGGATAGCAAGTCCTTTTTGTTTTTGTGCATATACTGTATTTACAGAAATAGCTAAAGTTTCAGCAATTTCCTGACTTTTCCGTCCTTGCAAGCTAAGGTGCATCACCTTAGCACATTCAGGAGGAAGAAGTTTCAAATGATTATACAAAATCGCCAAAGTCTCCGATTCGATTATATGCGACAAAATATAGTCATCTCCGTGATCCGGATTTTGTCCGGCCAGATAGCGTTGAACAGTTTCCAGATGCTCCAGATCATTTTTCCAGCGATTCCGGACCGACAGGTAAAGATAAGATTTCAGAAATTCAAAAGACTCAAACTGTTTATCGCTTTCCCAAATTTTCAAAAACAAATCCTGTAAAACATCGCAAGGAGCAGTTTGACTTGCAGAAAACAATTTAGAAGCAAAATAGAATAGTTCATTGTAAAAATATTCATAAATATAACAAAAGGCATTTTCTCCCCTCTTATTGAATTCATTCAATAGCTCCTGACTTAATCCGGTATAGCGCGATATGTTTTGTTTTTGTACTCCCATCCTCATCGGTTAGATGGAACAAAAATACATAAATTTCAGCAATAATCTAAATAAAGAAAGCTGCACGGATCATGCAGCTTTTACTTTATAAATAGGTTTTCAGGCGTTTATTATTTTTGACCTCTTTGAGTTTCCGGATAGCTTTGGTTTTCACTTGCCGGACTCTTTCACTTGTCAATCCCAGTTTGGTTCCGATCTCCTCCAGCGACATGGGAGGATATCCATTCAGACCATAATACATACTTAATATAGTAGCTTCTCTGCCGGATAATACAATAAACGACCGTTCGATATCTTTCCGTAAAGAATCCTGATTTAATTCTGCTTCCGGAGCCTGTATGGAGGGATCGGCAGCAATATAAACATCATACAGGGAAACGGATTCCTCATCCGAAGTCAGAGGAGCATCCATGGAAACCGGTTTACTCGCTATTTTGAGGTTTTCCTTTACCTCTGCTGCGGTAATGTCCATTTTTTCTGCGATTTCCTCTTCTGTCGGCTCGCGTTGGTATTCTTGTTCAAGCAAGGTATAGCATTTATTTACTTTATTGATAATACTGATCTTATTCAGTGGCAAACGGATCAAACGGGCATTTTCAGCAATTGCCTGTAAAATTGACTGGCGGATCCACCAGACGGCATAAGAGATAAACTTAAAGCCCTTAGTTTCATCAAAACATTCCGCAGCCTTTATCAATCCGACATTTCCTTCGTTAATTAAATCCCCCAAGGTCAAACCATGGTTCTGATATTGCTTAGCCACTGAAACTACAAAACGCAAATTACTCAAAACTAATCTTTCCCGGGCTTCTTTATCCCCGGATCTGATTTTTTTGGCCAAATCAGCCTCCTCATCAGGAGTCAAAACATTGATTTTTCCAATCTCCTGTAAATATTTTTCAATGGAGTACGACTCGCGCCCCGTAATTTGCTTGGTTATTTTCAGCTGTCTCATAGCAGGATAATTGCTCTTAAAGTTAATTATTTATTTCAGAAAAACAAATTTTAGTATTCTCTTTTCATTGTAATCAGTAATACGTAATCCTTAGAGGCTTAGTTACAAGTAACAGAATAAAAAAAAGTTACTTTTATTTGGAGACAAGAAAAAAATACCTACTTTTGCAGTCCGAAGTGAGAAAAACAATGATAAAATATAGTTTACAATGAAACGGACATTTCAACCCTCAAACACCAAAAGAAGAAACAAACACGGTTTCAGAGAAAGAATGGCAACTGTAGGAGGTAGAGCAGTATTGGCCAAAAGAAGAGCAAAAGGAAGAAAGAAACTGACTGTATCTGATGAACGCAGACACAAAGCATAATTTCTTTACCATATAAAAAAAGCTGCTCTAAGAGCAGCTTTTTTTATTGAGAATAGCTTAACTTTGTGTAGAGATAATTTCGGATAGAGCATGAGTAAACAGGGAAAGAAAATAGAGAATATCAATCAATTACTGGCCATAGCAGGCCCGAACCTCAGTATTCTGGAGGAAGAAGTCGACGTCAAAGTACAGAAAGAATATTTTGACATGGTAAATATATTGAGACAGCAACCCAATCATTATCAGGAGCTCTGCAAGCAATACCTGGAAAACATAAATGACCTGTTCGACGAAAATATCTCACCAGAGATAAAAAAGAAAATGTTGATCGTACTGGCCACAATTGATGATATCGCTGTTTACCGCTCCATAGAGAACTTCTCCAAAATGGATACTCCCTTACAAAAATGGGCGATCATCTCCCTTCAGCAATCCAGAATGCTCATTCAGACGAATCTGCTCGATGATCCCGGCGTATTTATTTCCACCGGACTTGGCGGACAGGGGTTACTATTACGTTACTTTTGTGTATTCTTCAACCGGTTTCCCGGTCAATTGCAGCCTTTTCAGCAAAATATCCTGAAAAACGAGACAGAAACAACTATCACTACCGCATCAGGACAAATCGAATCGGTAGAATTCAAAGAAAAATATACGATAATTCTGCTTTTGTTGCCCTTACAAGCAGACCTTCAGACTTTATTTTCAGGTATCATTGACGAATGCAATCAATACGGACATTTCCTGCATGAAAATATCATCATTACCAATGTAAAAAAACTCACGGAAGAGGAAATCATGCAAATGTTACGTAACCCAAAAACAGAATAACCCAACTTAAATGCTAATCCTGAACTGGAAAGTGACATCCCACAATTTATTGCCTTCTACTTTAGTAATTCCGGAGCTCAGAGAAGAGACGCCCGGATATGCTATAAGTCCTGCTTTCAGATAACAAGTCAGTTTCTGTACCGGCTTCCATGATAAATTCAGGTAAGTACGCCAGCCTTTCCCATTGAAAAACGGAAAAGAATAACCATATAAGACATTATTTTCATACGCATAGATACGGGATTGATAAGTCGTATTAAACCAAGCCAACCGGTATTGCATTTTCAGCTTCGTACTTCTGGCAGAATAAATCATATCCTCATAGATCATATAGCCTTTTTCCCGGACAATATCTTTGCGATAATGTGACACTGAAAAACGGGTTCTGACCTCCCAGCGTTTTGCCAATTTACAATTCAACTGGTAGCGGTATTCTGCTTTTTTCCTCCCGGCAGACCCTTTCCCTTTCAAATCTTCAGGCTTTGTTTCATATTTTATATACAACTGGTGTTCACAAATAAAATGACGATAGTTTACACTTCCCATCACCTCTTTTCCATATCCCGGTATTGTTGCTCTGTAACGGGGACTAAAATAGTGAAACCAATCGTAGTACAAATTGATCTTCAGATTTTTCAACGGTGTCAGATAACATCCCAGATATATTCCCTCCTCATTGGAAGTATTCGAAAACTCCCCAAAACCGGAAGCATAACGGGAGATATAACGCTTCCCGTAACGACGGTAAAGCAGGGAAAGTGAAAACCAGTCCATCCCAAAACGCAATCCATTCAACGTAGCCCAAGCCTCCCGGTCACTATAGGCTGTCTCTCCGAAAAAATATACATTACGTAGCGAAGTTTTATAATCCAGACTGATGAGCCAGCGATTGTCACCACTATCCTGATATTGCTGATACACCTCTCCCCGGGGCAACAGAGCTGGTGTAAAATCATAATACAATACATTAGTACCCACTTTAAACCAATGGGTATTCCAACGTAAAGAAGCACCTGTTGTGATTTCCCTTAAAGTGTGTTTTTTCTTACATTCTGTATTATTCCTATGATAACCTGATTCATAAATTGAAACAGAAACATAATCCTCTTCCGACAGAGTATCAGCACGTACCAGATTCCCATCTGTACTTTTAGCGGAAAAAAACAAATCCACTGACAAAGATGACAAAGGCTTCAAATTGAAAGCCAGTCCCCGGAGATAACTATTCTCATCGCTCGAAGTAAACGGAGAAATTCCACGGGCCGATTTTTCATTTCCAATTGCCACATCCGATTTTCCGGATGCAAATCCGCCCCAGGCGATGAGCCCTTGTCCCCACTGAAGACGGTAATCCCCCAAAATACAGGAACGCATCCAGCGTTCGGTTGCAATTCTCAGATGAGCAGACAAAAAATCAAATCCGGTTTTCTGGTTCGCCGAGAAATAACCTTCCCCCGGATCATTTTCCAGAGTCACACCCAATTGCAGATGATTACTCATCAACCATTTGTATTTGATTAGAGTTCCCAGCGGGGGACCATGAAAACGATTTTCTATTTTACGCTCATAATCCCGTTGTTTAGCAAAATCCTTGGGTAAATAACGTTTATAACCTTCCTGGAATGGAAAATTTATCCGGCCTTTTGTCAACAATTCATGCCGCATCCTTTTCTTCATAGAAAACCGGCGTTCCCGTACCGTAAATGTTCCCAACGTAATAAAAGGCAATAAATTCTCCAGATCTCTCCGACCGATACCCCTCACCAATAATAATTCATTCAGATGTAAAAAATTCCCGTATTGCTTCCTATATTCCAGCAATTGATCAATCTGGGCATCTGATAACCAAAATAGCATTTTAAGTGAATCAAAACCGGCCGTATTTATATTTAAAGGAAAGCGGGCAAAATGCAACAAAGAGTTGACAATCTCTTCATAACCTTCTTCCGTAGTCTGGATATCATTATTCTCCAGCAAACTTTCTATATCGGGTAATTCCTGAGTATATCCCCGATAACAACAAATAAGACCTGCCAATAAAAAAATACACCTGAGCAGTTTCATGGCGTCCTGTGTTAAGGATGCAGTACTGTCAGGCCGGATTTCGCATCAGTCAGTAACTGCAATTGTAGTTTCAGAGACTTTGTTCATCCTGTTTTCCGGAGGAGGGAATCCATCGCTTACCAAAGTTACGAAATTATGTAATCATTCCAAAAAAAATCCTGCAAAAAAAAATCCTGTTACCGGTGATTATTTCAGAGATAACAGGATTTTTGCAGGATATAAGAAATTTATTCCTGATTAATTGGTCTTAAAATTATATTTTACTCCGGCCAATTCCTTATTGGCATCCACAATTTTTTTCTTCAGAGATTCTTTGAATTCAATCATCTTTGTTTTCAATCCGGCGTCTCCGACGGCTAACATCTGTACAGCCAGAATTCCTGCATTCATAGCCCCGTTGATAGCTACGGTAGCAACCGGAATACCCGGAGGCATCTGGGCAATCGCCAATAGTGCATCCATACCGTTTAAAGAAGCATTAATAGGTACACCGATGACCGGCACCGGTGTCATGGCAGCAATAACTCCCGGCAAATGTGCAGCCATTCCAGCTCCGGCAATAATAACTTCAATACCTCTCCCCGCCGCATCTTTTGCAAATGCCTCCACTTCTGCAGGGGTCCGGTGGGCAGACAAAGCGTTCATCTCAAATGGAATACCCATATCATCGAGTACCTTGGCCGCCTTCTCCATGACTGTCAGGTCGGATGTACTCCCCATAATAATACTTACTCTCGGATTCATCGTGATTGATTTTAATGATCTAATATAGAATTCAACTGGATACAAAAATAAAGATTATAATTCTGCATGACACTACCTTTAGGTAAAAAATATTACTTTTGTCCCGATAATTCAGTTCCAGAATATGAAAAATATTAAACTGTACGACAAAGAATTCCGTATTTTCATCGAGGCTGCTCAAATTGATCAGGTGATCAGTCAGATGGCAAAACAAATAAATCAGGATCTCCAACATGATAAACCTCTGTTTCTAAGCATATTAAATGGTTCTTTCATGTTCACGTCCGATTTAATCAAACAGATCACGATCCCAGGCACACAGATCAGTTTTGTAAAAGTTGCTTCATATACAGGCACTAGCTCCACCGGGGAAGTCAAAGAATTAATAGGTCTGAAAGAAGATATCCGGGGACGTACCGTAGTTATACTGGAAGATATTATTGACTCCGGCAGATCCATGAACCATCTGCTGAATTATTTGAAAGGAAAGAATCCGGAAAAAGTAGTGGTCGCTACTTTATTCCATAAACCCAAAGCCGTTGTGTGTCCGGTACCCATTGACTATGCCGGCATAGAACTGGAAAATGACTTTGTAGTTGGACGCGGTCTGGATTATGATGGCCTCGGGCGGAATTATCCGGATCTGTATATCCTGAATACCTGATTTAATTCGATATTAATTTAGATTTTAACCTTATGGCTTCTACGAATTTTGTTGATTATGTAAAAACTTTCTGTCGCAGCGGTGCGGGGGGGAGAGGTTCTGCACATCTCCACCGGGATAAAAGGACCATAAAAGGAGGTCCTGACGGAGGGGACGGAGGACGTGGCGGACATGTCATCATCCGTGGAAACCGGAATTACTGGACACTCATTCACCTGAAATATCAGCGCCATGTATTCGCCGGTGACGGTGGCAACGGAAGCGAAGACCGCAGTACTGGGGCAGACGGCGAAGATGTCATTATTGAAGTTCCTCTGGGAACTGTGGCCAGAGACGCAGAAACCGGAGAAACTATCTGCGAAATCACCGCAGATGGAGAAACCAGCATATTGGTAAAAGGAGGTCGCGGCGGTTTGGGCAACTGGCACTTCCGTTCTGCCACAAATCAAACCCCACGGTTTGCACAACCCGGTGAACCCCGCATTGAACGTACTGTTATCCTGGAATTGAAAGTTCTGGCAGACGTCGGTCTGGTTGGTTTCCCGAATGCCGGAAAATCTACTTTACTCTCTGTCGTATCTGCAGCAAAACCTGAAATTGCCAATTATCCGTTTACAACATTGGTTCCCAATCTGGGAATTGTAAATTACCGGGACGGACGTTCCTTTATCATGGCAGATATTCCCGGAATTATCGAAGGGGCACATCTGGGCAAAGGATTGGGGATCCGGTTCCTGCGCCATATTGAACGCAATTCCGTACTTCTATTTCTGGTTCCAGCAGACAGCAAGAACATTCACCAAGAGTACAATATACTGCTCAATGAACTGAAACAGTATAATCCGGAATTACTGGACAAAAAAAGAGTATTGGCCATTTCAAAATCAGATTGCGCCGATAAGGAACTGATGACTGAGATGGAAAATGATCTTCCCGATATTCCTTACGTCTTTATCTCTTCTGTTACCGGAGCCGGAATTACAGAATTAAAAGATATACTCTGGAAAGTATTGAACGAAGATTAATTTCCTGACCGGTAAAACAGAAATTTTACCGGCCAGGAATTCAAAATCCCATCAGTTTTATCCTATTTATGCCTGCCCTCCAATATACGGATGACATCTTCTAAAGCATATCCTTTAGCAATCAAAAGAACAAGATAATGGTACATGAGGTCAGCAGCTTCATTCAAAAATAGTTCTTCATGGTTATCTTTAGCTTCGATTACTAATTCAACTGCTTCCTCCCCGACCTTCTGAGCCACTTTATTGATCCCTCCGGAAAGCAGACGGGCTGTATAGGAAACCTCCGGAGAATCATCTTTCCGTTTCTGCAAATACTTCTGCAAAAAGAAAAGGAAATCCCGTTCCCGGTTTTGTTCTCCCCAACAGGTATCTGAACCCGTATGACAAACGGGACCGGCAGGAATTACCTTTACCAGTAAAGTATCCTGATCACAATCAGCCTTTATATCCTTCAGATACAAGAAATTACCACTTTCTTCCCCCTTTGTCCATAACTTTTGCCGGGAACGGCTGAAAAAACAAACTTTTCCAGAGTTCAGAGTTTCCATCAAAGATTCCTGGTTCATATACCCCATCATCAGGACCACTCCGGTATTCATGTCCTGTACAATAGCAGGGATTAATCCCTTCTCATCAAATTTTAAACAATTCGTATCCATATTTTCTATTTTTTCAGTCTTATTTCAATCCCCTTTTCAAACAGATATTGTTTCACCTCTTCTACGGTCAGACGGCCATAATGAAAAATTCCGGCAGCCAATGCAGCATCTGCCTTTCCTGTTGTAAATACATCATAAAAATCTTCCGGTTTCCCTGCCCCTCCGGAAGCAATCACCGGAATATGCACAACCTCAGCCAGACAGGCCGTAAGCTCACAGGCAAAGCCCTGACCCGTGCCGTCCTGATCCATCGAGGTCAGGAGGATTTCTCCTGCCCCGCGCCCCTCCACTTCCAATGCCCAACTGAATAATTCCCGTTCTGTCCGGATACGGCCTCCATGGCTATACACCCTCCAGGCTTCATATTCGCGACGGACATCCATCGCTACGACGATACACTGACGCCCAAAATGATAGGCCAAACGGTTGATTAACCCGGGTTCCTCCAGCACAGAAGAATTTACAGAAATCTTATCAGCTCCTTTTTTCAATAAAGCTTCTACATCAGCTTCAGAAGCAATCCCTCCACCAACAGTAAAAGGTATATTGATAGTGGTAGCCACCTGCTCCACCCAGCTTAACATCGTCCTGCGTCTTTCATGGCTGGCCGTAATATCCAGAAAAACCAGTTCATCTGCCCCCTGCGCTGAATAACGACCAGCCAATTCAACAATATCTCCGGCATCTTTCAATCCGAGAAAATTCACGCCTTTAACAGCCCGCCCTTCTTTTACATCCAGACAGGGAATAATTCTTTTGGTCAACACAATACTCCATTTTTTAATTCATCTAATCTTATTTTCCTTTCATAGATAGCCTTTCCGACGACAACTGCCTGTACTCCGGTTTTTACCAGTGTTTCCAGATGTTTCCAATTCCCCACTCCTCCGGAAGCAATCAGCTGAAGTTCCGGATAACGCAATAGTAAATCCCGATATAAACTTACAGCAGGTCCATTCAGCATCCCATCCCTGGTAATATCGGTACACATCAGGTAACGTACACACCCGCGATACTGTTCCAGCAATTGGAAGATAGTAGTATCTGTCACCTTTTTCCATCCCTGAATACAGATTTTTGTATTCCAGACATCAGCTCCCAGAATCAGTTTTTCTCCCCCATAACGTGTAAACCAATCCCGGGTCTTTTCCGGGTCTGTCAGTGCCAGACTTCCCACACAAACAAATTCAGCCCCGGCATCAAATACATTCTGTATATCCTGATCTGATTTTACGCCACCACCAAAATCCACAGACAAAGCAGTTTGCCGGCAAATCTCTTCCAATACGCTCAGATTTACCACTCCCGCCGACTTCGCTCCATCCAGATCCACCAAATGTAAACGTGTAATCCCTGCCTCTGCAAAAGCCTTAGCCACATCTACTGGGTTTTCTGCATATATTTTACACTGGCTGTAATTTCCCTGGCTCAGACGGACACATTTTCCATCAATCAAATCCATTGCAGGTATTATTTTCATTTTTTAAGCATTAAAAAGTTTTTCAATATCTTTTCTCCGGTTTCTGAAGATTTCTCCGGATGAAACTGGCAACCATAAAAATTATCTTTCCGGACAGCAGCTGCAAAAGGCCGTCCATAATCACAAACAGCAATATCATATTCATTCCGGGGCAAATAGTAAGAATGTACAAAATACATCCACTCTCCTGCCTCTATTCCCCGGAATAAGCCCGAACGCAATTCCCGGATATTATTCCAGCCCATATGAGGAATTTTGCAATCACCGGAAAACTGTTGCACTTCTAAGGGAAAGATGTTCAGTCCGGTTGTATTCTCTTCCTCTGTTTTCCGGCACATCAACTGCATACCCAGACAGATTCCCAGCACAGGCATTTTCAGATTAGGAATAACACACTCCAGTCCGCTTGCTTTCAATCGTTCCATGGCTGCAGATGCCTGTCCCAC
>CAJMQA010000005.1 GCA_905215395.1 uncultured bacterium
AAGGCGATCCCAACAGCAGGGCTACTATAGAAGACTTACGTCTGTTGAATGTCCGTAACAGTAAAGGGGAAATGGTACCTTTAACAGCCTTTACGACCATTGAAACCCGCTTGGGAGCAGAGAGCCTGACCAAATACAATACCTATATTTCCTCACTGATCTCCGGCTCAGCAGCAGAAGGCTACAGTTCAGGGGAAGCCCTGGATATTATGGCAAAGCTGATACAGGAAAAAGCAGGCCGTTCCTTTGGCTACGAGTGGACTTCAATGGCCTATCAAGAAAAAAATGCCAGCTCTGATACTTCCATCATATTTATTCTGGCCATTCTTGTTGCCTTCCTGATTCTGGCAGCACAATATGAAAGCTGGACCGACCCCATGGCAGTGATCATGGGGCTGCCTATTGCATTACTAGGAGTAATCATCGGAGTCATGCTGATGAATCTACCCATTAGTGTTTATACCCAAATCGGAATCATATTACTGATCGCCCTTGCTGCAAAAAATGCCATTCTGATTGTTGAATTTGCCCGGGATTACCGGGCTGCAGGAAAATCCATAGAGGAATCGGCCATCGAAGGTGGGCGTATACGTCTGCGTCCTATCCTGATGACCTCCTTCGCATTTATCCTGGGAACCCTACCTTTGGTCATTTCCACCGGTGCCGGTGCTGCGAGTCGGATATCCTTGGGTATCGCCGTATTCGCAGGAATGTTAATGACCTCCCTCGTAGGTACACTTTTCATCCCAAATTTCTATCTGATGATGGAAAGTCTACAAGAAAGATTTAAACATAAGAAAAAGAAAACAGATCTGCCGGTCGTTTACAAAGAACATCTACCCATGAAAAAAGAATAAAGATTGACGATTTATAAACCTGGGATTTTTTGTCCGGTTTTCCGGATAAAACTATCAGCCCCGTGCGCTTCGTGACGGTCGTGTAAGCTTGCCTTCAGCGTTTTTATGGTCTTCTCAGCTTTATCCGGAAAACCTCCCGCAATGAAACATTGATTTCTTGCCCATTAAGATTCTATTACTCAAAAAATGCCTTTTCTTTGTAATAAAATCCGGATCTATTCGTCTTATTAATGATGACAGAAAAAGAATTCAACCATATCATACTGCCGTTGGCAAAGAACATTTATTCATTTGCCGCAAATATGACCGGTAATCCGGCTGATTCTGCCGATATCAGCCAAGAGGTATTGTATAAGTTATGGAATTCCCGTCATGAATTGAAACGAGTAGACAATCCCAGGGCCTGGGCATTAAAAATCACACGTAACCTATGCCTGGACTGGATAAAAAAACAAAAACCGATATACGACGAAAAACAAGTCCTGACCCAAGGAGGTTATGATTCCGATCTGTTGCAACAGATAGAAAACAAAGACACGGCCCGGCTGGTACAACAAATCATCAACACTTTGCCGGATAACCAAAGAGAAGTGATGATTCTCCGGGAACTGGAAGAAATGGAATATGAAGAAATCTCACAGATTACCGGATTGGGACTAAACAACATCCGCGTCCTGTTATCCCGGGGACGGACTAAGGTAAAAGAGATTCTGGTTCACAAATATCAGGTCTCAAAATACGAGAATTAAAGGCCATGAAAAAGGAAGAATTATGGACGAACAAGAATTATTAAAACGATATTACCGGGGAGAAACAACCCTTGAGGAAGAACGGCAATTAAAAAATCTTTACCAGAAAGGTAAACTAAGGGATGAACCTATATTGGCATTTAAAGGCCAAGCAACCAAAATTCCGGAAGATTTAACTGAAAAATTCCGGTTAAAAATTCAAAAGGAACAAAAACAAACCTACCGCAACCGCTGGGCCATTGGTATAGGTATTGCAGCTTCACTGATACTGATCATATCTCTGCGCAACTTAATACCCGTTCAGGAAAACAGTAGTTTACAGCTTTCGAATAATCTGAAAAAAGAACGTTTTGAAGATGCCCTGCGGACTATCGGGAGCGTATTGGAAGAGAAAAAAACTGATCTAAAGCAGGTATTGTACGAAGACAACAAATTAATCATCACAATCGAATAAGTATGGCAAACAAACTCTTTCTCATTCTATGGATAGTATTGGGAAGCTGGAGTTGCGGAACAATAAAAGAAGAAATATGGATTCACCCGGATCAAAAAGCAACGTTGGAGTTTTCTATGGAACTGGGGAAAGAGATGTCCGATCCATTTTCAAGCTCTTTGGGTACCCTTCTCGGAGGTATCTCAGGTAGTGACAGTAGCGGTATACAGCCTAAAATCACCGGTAATCTCACAATTATGGGTCTGCCTGTTAACAATGAAGAAGTAGTCCTAGACACAACCCTGTTATTAAAGGACTACCCTGAAATTGGATATGATTCTATCCTGAAACAAATTGTTGAACTGGACTCCACCCAATGCCTATCTGAAACCCAACGGGCACAATTTGCCCAACAACTTCATGATCTGCTGGCAGACTCCAGGATCCGTTTCCAAAATAATGTACCGGGCTATTTCATGGTATTCTCTTTGAAAACTGGTAAAACCAGTTTACAGGAACTTTACAGTCTGGGGAACTACATAAAAATCTTAATAGCAGATCACAAAAACAATTTTCAGAAAGAAAAATCCTTTCTGTTCAGACTGGGAAAAAACAGCTTTGAACGTGGACAACTGGCTTTTTGGCAAGATATTTTTTCCCTGACAGGAGACAAGGACGGGCACATGGATTTTATTCAGATGTTCCTGAATAAGATGAAGATGAAAGAGTTTGTTTCTATCGTACATCTGCCCGGAAAAATAAAATCGGTTACCAATCCGGCATCAGTCTTGTCGACCAATCGCAAAACCGTGACAACAACTCTAACACACGAGGAGCTGGAACAAGGAAAATCTTTTGAAAACATCATCAAATTCAAATAACATCAAAACAAAACGCATATGAAAAAGTTAGTGTTAGCTATGATCGTAGGGCTTGCGTTTCCACTTTGTACAAACGCACAGTTAGCCAAATCCATGTCTAAATACCATGAAAAGAATGGAGTAACAGTCACACAACTCGATAAAAGCCTTTATGGACTTTATCAACGTAACAATCTTCCTGCTGATGCAACTGAGGTACTACAAAAGCTGGATGAGGTCAATATTTTAAACGTAAATCTTTCCAGCTGCGAACCGGAATTGGCCAGTAAAATTGTCACTCAGTTCAAAAATTTGCTGGATAATACAGAAAAATATAAACTGATTAAAAGCCGGAATGATGATTTTGAAAAACAACTGATCTATACTCAAACTAAAAACAGTAAAGTATCCGATCTGGTTGTATGGAATCAAAATGCACGCCAAATTGACATCATTGAACTAAGAGGAGATATCCAACTGGACAAAATTGCCTTACTCTCCAGAGCTCTGAATATAAAAGACCTGAACTCCCTGGCTGCTCTCTCTTCCAATCCCCGTTCTTATCAGGCTTACAAACATACCAATAACTATGGGGATGATATGAATTCCATGTTCCAACAGATGCGGGAAGCCATGAATAATATGCACAGCCAGATGTTTGGAAATCCCAACGATACGACAAATAATGGAATGTTAGGGAATGTATGGGACGATATGTTTGCTCCGGATGGCTTTCTGTTTGATAAATTGGAAAACTTAAAGAATGGAGGCAGTATGCAAAAATTCGAGAATTTTTTCCAGTCGTTCGGAGACGGAGAAAACATAAGCAGCAGTTCTGTTCAAATCACGGAAGAGAATGGTAAGACTAAAATAAAAATCGACTCTAAGAACTCGGACATGACTTATATTATCGACGGAGTCCTGGCACCCAAAAACAACATACAAATGCCCGAAAGTATATTAAATGTGAATATCATCCCTTCCAAAGAAGACATTAAAAAATCTTATCTGTTTATTACTTCCAAGAATAAACTGGGTGAGTTCAGTAGTTACCAAAACGGGATTCTGACATTCAAATACAAAAACCAGGAGTACAAATACAATCTGGATAAGGTACAACAACCTTTATTGGTCATTGACGGACGCCTTTCTTCCGGATTTGACATCGACCCGTCCGCTATACTGCAGATCCGTCCCATCAGTCAGATTGAAAAAGAAGTCGGCTATTATCCCAATGCAGAAGTAATTATAAATACAAAATAAGTAGATTTACCGGGTCGCAAAGCTGACCCGGTAAATTTTTATTTCCTTTCACTCTTCAATTCAATCACAACTACACCATTTTCCCCCTCTTTTCCATAAATTGCTACAGCAGAAGCATTCTTTAATACAGTTATTGATTGTATCTGATCCGGAATAAGAGCTTTTACTTCTTTTGCAGATGTCTTCATACCATCGACAATAAATAGTGGTTTTGCTTCCCCCATTTTATCGGTATCAAGCCAGATTGCTTCAGAAACGATCTGCACTGAATCAACAACGGGTATATCCGTCTTCTTTGTCACACGCATGGTCGTTTCCCCTACATTAGCCAGTTTAAATTCTATAGGCATAGTATATTTTACATCCACCGTTTTCCCCCTTTGTTTTCCAGGTTCCCAATCGGGCATCAAACGAATCACCCGCAAAGCTTCCTTCGACAGGGAAGGATCAGGACTTCTTACAACCTGAGGTGCTGTCACTTTTCCGGTTTTATCAATGATAAAGGATACATATACGGTTCCTTCTATACCTGACTCCATTGCTATAACAGGATATTTTACATAACGGGCTAAAAATTTCTGTATATTTCCTTCTTTAAAACGAGGCATTTCTTCCACTATCACAAACACTTCCTCTCCCTCTCTCAATTTCGGTTTTTCGGACGAGTAACCAACGACAACTACCCTGTCCAATTGCAAGTTATCTCCCTCCATTTTCACATTCAATACTTTTGTCTTTTCATCAAAAGGAAGCGACTGTGTCATCTTACCCACATATGAAAAAATCAAAGTCCCGGATCTCTGATCAGAAAGTGCTAACGAATATTCTCCATTGTCGTTTGTCACAACACCAATATTGGTATTATGAAGAATAACAGTTACTCCAGGCAAAGGCTCCCCCTTTATATCCACAACACGTCCTTTTATAGACCGTTGATCAGTTCCGGACACCTCATCCGGAATAGCACGGTGAGCAATCTCCGCCACAACCTCTGCATTACCTGCCAGGATCAGTAAAGCCATAACCGGCAGAAGCAAAGCATACTTCAGCAAGCTTATCCTCGATGTTTTCTTCTTATTCATCATGATAATTCGTTTTTTTAATTGTGATACATTGAAATTATTTACGATTGGTACTGCAGTCAATTGATGTGACAAACGGAGCAAATGATACTGATAATTCTTCCGGTTACAACCTGAACATACCACCTGCTTGTCTGCCAGAAATTCAAGATTCTGACGGATTTCCCTACGGAGTAACCATACTGCCGGATTAAACCAGAATGCAATACAAAGTAATTCGGATAAGAGCATATCCAGGGAATGCAATTGCCGGACATGGGTTTTTTCGTGAAGAATGATTTCCTGTAAATCTTTTTCTTCATAAAAGTCCGGATTGACAAAAATCCAACTGAAAAATGAAAACGGAGCTGTTTCGGTTGGCAAAGCAATCAATCCGTTACCCTGCCATTCCATTCTTCTGCCATTTATTCTCATACTCAAAATACATCCCAACTGGGATAACATCCGCCCAAACAAAATCAGCACACCACCACCCCAGATCCACATTACCATCTCCTGCCAGACAATGACCGCTCCATTTTCTACCGGAATTGAGGGTGCTGTAACAGTCACTAACTCGGCATAGCTAATCACAACTGCCGGTATAACAGGTCGTTGCTCCAACCAGGAAGAAAGTGAAATGGACGGATAAACAAAAGCCAGAAAAATGACTGAAAACAAAAATAAACGACGTATCCCAAGAAAAGTATCCCGGAAAAATAACAAACGGAACAACAGATAAAAAACCACTAAGGCAATGTTTACCTGTAAGATATAAACGTAAAAATCTTCCATAATATGGGGATTATTGTTTCTCAATCAAACGGATGATCTCCTGTAACTCTTCTGCTGATATCTTTTGTTTCTTTGCAAAGAAAGCCACCATTTCCTTGTAGGAATTTTTAAAATAGTTATTGACAACACCGGACATAAAACGGCTTTTATATTCGTTTTCATCAATAGCCGGAGTGTATACATAAGTATTTCCATAACGCTTTGCATTGACAAAACCTTTCTTTTCCAGATTTTTCACGATAGAGGCTATAGTCGTATAAGGGGGACGGGGCTCAGCCATACAACTTAAAAAATCTTTGATCACCCCTTCTTTTTTTTGCCAAATGATCAGCATTATTTCTTCTTCCTGAAAAGTTAGTTTTTCCATATTCAACCTTTAACTACGATTTATTCGCAAATCTACGAATTTTTCGTAACAAAGCAAATGTTTTATCCGAAATTTCGACATTTATATACTATTTTGCAGTAAATATTACTTTTATGCAGAATTAAACCGGGAATATTCAGTATTGCATTGAGGGAGATTTTCCGGAAAAAGAATCAGGGTTTCCCGATTTCTACTCACAAATAATGCCCGCAGAAACGCGGGCACTATCATGAGTTAATTCGAATTATTCTCTAAAATTCAATTTCAGATTAAAAGTTAAGAACTTTTACCCAACCGAACTTGTCAGCTTCATCTCCATATTGGATAGCTCTCAGACGATTATACAATTTTGTACACCACTCTCCTGGCTCTCCCGGTTTACCAAATTGTATGCTTTTGTTATTTTCCAGATCGTCAATCTGCCCGATCGGACTGATAACAGCTGCTGTTCCGCAGGCTCCGGCTTCTTCAAAAGTATTCAGTTCTTCCACCGGAATATGACGGCGTTCCACTTTCAATCCCATATCTTCAGCCAACACCATCAGGCTGGCATTGGTAATAGAAGGCAGGACAGTATGAGAGAACGGAGTCACATAAGTGTTATTCTTAATTCCAAAGAAGTTAGCCGGACCGCATTCGTCAATGTATTTTTTCTCTTTAGAATCGAGGAAAATAGCTGTAGAATAGCCTTTTTGGTGAGCCACTTCACCGGAACGCATACCGGCAGCGTAGTTACCTCCCACCTTAATATGTCCGGTTCCATTAGGAGCAGCACGGTCATAATGACGTTCCAGCATCACTTTAGTCGGTTTAAATCCAGCTTTAAAATAGGGTCCCACCGGAGCGACAAATACCACAAACATATATTCTTTAGCCGGAGCGACACCCATCTGGGGACCAACACCGATCAATAAAGGACGGATATAAAGGCTCGCACCCGATTCATAGGGCGGCACAAATTCCTGATTCATCTCCACTGCTTTCACTACAGCTTCAGTAAACAGTTCCACAGAAGGAGCCTGCATCATCACATATTCAGCAGAGCTGAGCATACGTTTTGCATTTTCTTCGCAACGGAACAGACGTATTTTTCCGTCTTTACCACGGAAAGCCTTCATTCCTTCAAAAGCTTCCTGACCGTAATGCAGACAAGTAGAAGCCATATGCATACTGATCATCTCAGAATCACTGACTTCAGGAGCACTCCATTTTCCATCTTTGTAATAACAACGTACGTTGTAATCTGTTTTGGAATATCCAAAGGATAACTGACTCCAATCTAAATTTTTCATAATAGTAAGGTTTGGTCTATTTATTTTATAATAGTCATCTCATTGATCAGATTTTTTGCTCCGGCAAAAACATCCACAATCCACAACATATAACGGGTATCCAAATTGATACAACGTTGCAGATTTTCTTCAAAATCAATATCACCGGACATCGCTTCTGAGTTTCCGTCAAATGCAGTCCCAATCAGATGGCCTTCAGCATTGATCACACCCGAGCCACTGTTTCCTCCTGTAATATCGTTGTCGGTAATAAAGTTTACACTCAGATAGTCTGTTCCATAAGGACCATATTCTTTTTGAGCATACAACTCTTTCAGTCTTTCCGGAACCTCAAACTCTCCGCCTTTCGGCCCCTCTTTTTCTATAACTCCTGCCAAAGTGGTATAGTAATCATAAAAGACAGCATCACGGGGTTTATAACTTCCCACTTTACCATAAGTCAGACGAATCGTCGAATTTGCATTCGGAGCCCATGCTTTATCCGGTTCCATTTCCATCAGACCACGCATAAACAAACGGTCACCTCTGGAAATCTTTTCCTGCATTTCTCCGGTATAAGCAGACAATTTAATCCAGATTTCATAGAAAGATTTTCCAGCAACATAAACCGGATCTTTGGCCATTTTCTTGCAGTCCGGATTTTCGATAAAAGCATTGAAAGTAGCTTCATTCATAAATACAGATTTATTCTGCAATTCTGAAGCAAACTTCTGGTAATCTCCTTTGTATTTCTTATTGATCAGATCAATCACTTCCGGATGTAAATCTGCATCTACATTATCATTATATGTCTTAAAAAGGGTAGCAAATAATTTTGTATCCAAATCTGCATTATAATCTTTGTAGAAACCTTCAGCCATCTGTTTCAAAGCTTCACGAATAGCAGTTTTCTGTTCCGGTTTTACATTCTTATCACACAAATCAGAAATCATTCTGCCGGCACGATAAGCAAACAAATGAGCTTCCGGACCTGCCAGAGCTTCCTGAACATATGAAGAAGCGATAGAATAATCCGTCATACCTTCATACCCTTCGCGGATCATCGGCAAAACATTTCCGTAGGTAGCTTTCCGGTTTGCATCAGCATTTACCCATTCCGTAAATTGCTTCTCAATGGCTTCCTTATTCCCCATTGTATTCAAATGTTTCAAAGCCTTGTTCTGTTCGAAAGAATATTTCCAGTAATTAGCACAACTAGCATATTTGGATGCGTACTGGATACGGGTTTTCGGACTTTTAGCCATCTCTTCACGCATAATATCCAATTTTTCCGTACGTACTTTATAACGGATATCATTTGTTATGTCCATGGTAGCCTTCAGACCAAAACTGGTTGTATAACGGTCGGTTGTACCAGGGAATCCCATAATCATGGCAAAATCTCCATCTTTGATGCCTTGGGCAGATACCGGTAAATAATGCTTCGGTTTCAGAGGTACATTGTCTTTGGAATATTCGGCAGGACTTCCGTCCGGCGCTGTATAAATACGGAACATAGAAAAATCAGCAGTATGACGCGGCCACATCCAGTTGTCTGTATCACCACCAAATTTTCCCATACTCTGAGGAGGAGCACCTACCAAACGGATATCTTTGTAAATGGTATATAAAAATAAAAAGAACTGATTTCCTTCAAACATCGCCTGAACTTGTCCGCTAAGTTTCGTTCCTGCTGTAGCCTCTTTCACAATCACTGCTGAAATACTGTCAATGACAATATTCCGTTCCATCTCACTCATATCATCTTTCAAAAGAGCATTTACACGGCTTGTAACATCCTCCATCCGCTCCAGAATAGAAGCAGTTATTCCAAGATTTGTCAGTTCATCTTCCATCTTATAAGCCCAGAAACCATCAGCCAGATAATCATGTTCTACAGATGAATGCGACTGGATAGCACCAAAACCACAATGATGATTTGTTAATACCAAACCATTGGGAGAAATAATTTCTCCTGAACAAAAATGACGGAAAGGACGCCCGGCATTTCCAAGACCGACAATAGCATCTTTAATTCCAGGTTTATTCACATCATAAATATCCTCAGCAGATAATTTGAATCCCATTTTCTGCATCTGTTCAATGTTCTGCTGTTTCAATTTCGACAACAGCCACATCCCTTCGTCAGCCCTGACAACAGATACCGAAAGCAGAGCAAAAGCGATAATCAATAGTTTCTTCATGTGTTTTATTCAGCGTTTTTAGATTAAATTATTACTTTTCCACATCTTAAAGTTATATATTCTAACAAAATAGAACCCTTTTTCTAATTTATTATAACTTCTAAGCGAAGATAACCGCAAATATATAATTAAATCTGCTCTTTATCAGATTTTCACTTTATTTTAACGAATCCGGACAATAAAATAGGGTATCTTTGCAGAAAAATACGAGTCTACCTATGGAAAAAAATAATATCAGAGAAGTTTCCCTACAAGACATTTCAGCTTTTTTAACACAAAATGGTGAAAAAGCTTTCCGCGCCAAACAAATCTGGCAGTGGATTTGGCAACACGGAGTAAATAGTTTTGAGGAGATGACCAATCTTTCAAAAAATACACGGGAATTATTACAAAATCATTATTACTTTGATACCCTGACTCCCTACCGGATACAGACGGCAGGCGACGGGACAACTAAAACAGCCTGGCGTCTCACAGACGGTGAAATCATCGAGAGTGTACTAATTCCTGGAAATCAAAAGTTTACAGTCTGTGTTTCTTCTCAGGCAGGTTGTCAATTGGGATGTAAATTCTGTGCAACCGGCACCCTGGGTTTTAAACGTAATTTGACAGCCGGAGAAATATTTGAACAGGTAATCAGAGCCCAAAAAGCTGCAGGAGAACAGGGATCTACTTTGTCCAATATCGTTTTTATGGGCATGGGCGAACCCCTGCTAAATTATGATCAGGTGATGAGAGCTATCGAACGGATCACTGCCAGCGACGGACTGGCTATGTCCCCTTACCGGATCACTGTTTCTACTGCAGGAATACCTGACAAAATCCGCTGTCTCGCAGATGAAGGTGTACGTTTCAACCTTGCTGTATCCTTACATTCTGCCAAAGAAACCACCCGTACCTCTCTAATGCCTGTCAACAAGGCTTATTCTCTGAAAGAGATTGCTGAGAGCCTGAAATATTTTGTAGAGAAGACAGGTACCCGTCCTACTTTTGAATACCTGTTGCTTAAAGATGTCAATGATAGTCCGGAAGATGCCAAAGCTCTGGCTCTGTATTGCCGTCAATTTCCGATTAAGATAAACATCATTGAATACAATACGGTTGAGGGGTCCGGATTTCAGCACAGTCCGGATAAAAAGAGGGATGAATTTGTAAAATTTCTGGAAAGCTGCAATATGGTCGTCAATATTCGCCATAGTAAAGGGAAAGATATCGATGCAGCCTGCGGTCAACTTGCCGGTCGCGAAAATAAATTGAGTTGAACCGGCTGACGCCGGACTCAGCCAATTTGTCCCAGTCCCTCTTAATCTAATGTCCTCTGATATCCGGATCCGTTCAATCAGAGGCGTAAAGCACTGCCCTCTTCACCAGTATATCCTGAAACTCCATTCTTTCCTGAATGAATTTCCTCAATGCATAAACTATAATGATAAAAACCGAACTTTTATTCACTAAATTTTATTAGTTTTGTAAAATGGGAAAGGAAATTCAGGCTGGAAACGAATACGAAAAACACTTCGTACAATCACTACGTAAACACCTGAAAAAATAACCACAGTATTCATACAACAAATACAATAAATTAATACAACATCTATGATCACCAAAAACTACATTGCAAAAGGAGAAGGTGCTAACAGATTTGAAAAAGTTCCTCTTCAGATTTTCGAAAAACCATCTGAAGCGGTAAAAGCTGTCGCACAAGAAATTGCAGACTTAATCAGAGCCAATGCTGCCAAAAGTGAAAAATGTGTATTGGGTCTGGCCACAGGCTCCTCTCCGATAAAACTATACCAGGAACTGGTCAGAATGCACAAAGAGGAAGGTTTATCCTTTCAGAACGTAGTCAGTTTTAATCTGGACGAATATATGCCCATGCCTAAAGAGTCCGAGCAAAGCTATCACTACTTCATGCACCAACACCTTTTTGACCACATCGATATCGATCCCAAAAACATTCATATTCCGGACGGAACCCTGAAAATTGACGAAGCAGAAGCTTTTTGTAAGGAATACGAAAAAGCCATAGAAGCTGCCGGTGGAATTGACATCCAGATTTTAGGAATCGGCCGGACCGGACATATCGGTTTCAATGAACCCGGTTCCCCGCTAAATTCCAAAACACGCATGGTATATCTGGATGAACTGACCATGAAAGATGCAGCCGGAGACTTCGGAGGCATTGACCATGTTCCTGCCCGGGCTATCACCATGGGGGTGGGCACAATCATGAAAGCCCGGAAAATTATATTGATGGCCTGGGGAGAAAAGAAAGCCCCCATCATTAAAGCGACCGTAGAAGGTAGTATTTCTGATAAAGTACCAGCCACCTTTCTGCAAACTCATCCCAATGTCTGCTTTGTGATTGACGAAAGCGCAGCCGAAGAACTCACCCGCGCTAATCTGCCCTGGTTGGTCAGCAAAGTAAAATGGGATGACAAACTGATCCGCAAAGCTGTTATATGGCTCTGCCAGAAAGTAAAGAAACCCATACTGAAAGTGGAAAACAAAGATTACGTTGAAAATGGTATGGTTGACTTGGTAAAAACATTCGGTTCTGCCAATAAAGTTAATATACAGGTATTCAATGATCTTCAGCACACAATAACCGGATGGCCCGGCGGCAAACCCAATGCTGACGACTCAACCCGTCCGGAGAGAGCCTATCCTTATCCCAAAAGAGTATTAATTTTCAGCCCTCACCCGGATGACGATGTCATTTCCATGGGAGGTACTTTTGCACGTCTGGTGGAACAAGGCCATGAAGTTCATGTAGCCTATCAGACTTCTGGTAATATCGCCGTATTCGACGATTACATTTATCAGCAAATGGATATAGCCACCTCTTTTACCAGACTGGTAAACGGAGATGTAAATACAATGGAAAATGCTTTTGAAGAAATAAAAAAAGACATTGCAGAGCGTAAAACCGGAGACGATGAAGCACCCTATCTCCTGAAATTCAAAGCAGCCCTCCGCCGTGCAGAAGCCCGGGGTGCCTGCCGCTTTATCGGAGTACCGGAAGAGAGAGTTCATTTTCTGAACCTTCCTTTCTACGAAACGGGTACTGTCAAAAAAAATCCTCTCAGCGATGCCGACGTCAACATCATTGTCAAATTATTACGGGAAGTACAACCACATCAGATTTATGCAGCAGGTGACCTGGCAGATCCGCATGGAACGCACGGAGTATGCCTGGATGCAATCTTGAGAGCTTACAATGTTGTAGACCAGGATTCCTGGTTTAAAGACTGTAACACTTGGTGGTACCGGGGAGCGTGGATGGAATGGGAAATCGAAAAAGTCGATATGGCCGTACCGGTAAGTCCCGCAGAACTTGCCATAAAACGGAAAGCCATTTACAAACATGGCTCCCAGAATAACGGTCCGGCTTTCCCCGGCGATGATCCCCGGGAATTCTGGCAACGGGCAGAAGACCGGAATAGGAATACCGCAGATATATACAACCGGTTAGGAATGGCAGAATACGAAGCGATGGAGGTGTTTGCTAAATATATACACGATCACGGTGATTCCCTGAAATAAATGATTTTGAATCTCATATGCCGGTTAAAACATGCCGGCATATGGATTCACATGATATTTAATTTATACTTTTGTCAGTCCTTCGGGAATACTGACTTTATATAAAACATTGTAATCATGAAGAAAAAGACTACACTTTTAGTGATGGCAGCCGGTATGGGTTCCCGCTTCGGCAGTCTGAAACAAATCACGCCTCTGGGACCGCATCAGAAAGCTCTCTTGCATTATACCATTTACGATGCAGTACATGCAGGATTTGATAAAATTGTATTCGTTATCCGCGAAAGTTTTGCCCAGGAATTTATCGACTTTGTAGGAAAATATGCAGAAGGATTGGTAGAAACCGCTTACTGCTTTCAAAGTATGGATAAACTCCCCGGAGGCATGCCTCCTATTGACAGGGAAAAACCCTGGGGTACTGCACATGCCATCTGGAGTGCCAAAGAAGTGATCAACGAACCGTTTGCTGCCCTGAACGCTGACGATTTTTACGGCAGTGATGCCTTTATAAAAGCTCACGATTTTCTGGCGAACGAAGCCTCTGATAAAGAGTTCGGATTGATAGGCTATCGCCTCGCTTCTACCTTATCTGAAAACGGAACCGTTTCACGCGGTATCTGTGAAACAGACGCTCACCAACATCTGACATCTGTAACCGAATGTACTAAGATCGGAAAACAAGCCGACGGTACAATCAAAGATGAGGACAGTGGGAGAATACTGGATGCCGAAGATGTTGTATCAATGAACTTCTGGGCATTTACTCCTAAGGTATTCAAAGAAATTGAAAGACAATTCATTGAATTTTATCCGGCCAACAAAGACAACCTGAAATCAGAATTCTATATTCCGAAAGTTGTGGATAACATGATCAAAAATAAAATAGCTGAAGTGAAGGTTCTGAAAACTTCTGCCAAATGGTTCGGCGTAACCTATAAAGAAGATACCCCTGGTGTTGATGCAGCTCTTACAGCTTTTAGCAAGGAAGGGAAATATCTGGATATTTAATTTAATCTTTACCCATTAACGGTTGAATTGAAGATCAACCGTTAATGGGTAAAATCCTTATTTTTTCTCTTTTTCTCCGTCACAACATCCTTTTGTACACTCTTTTTTAGCACAGGCTTCATCACCTGATTTTCCGGCAATACCCTTCACTTCGATACCCAATTTTTCGATAGCCTTCTGAAGGTTTTCCGTACTATTTTTATCTTCCCGGAAAGACACCGTAATGGTTTGTTTTTCCATATCAATCTTCAAATCTTTCACCCCTTTTTCATAAGGCAGATTTTTTTCCACTTTAGCTTTACAGGAATTACAATGCAGGTTAGCATTAAACACCACTGTTTTTTCTCCTTTTTTCTGAGCATTTACACTCAGGGCTGTAGTAAACATCACAGCCAATATCAACACAAATTTTACCATTTTCATCTTTTTATGATTTAAAATTAATATTTCTAAAGTAACTCATATTTTCTCTCAGACAAATTAATCCCTGTCTATCCCGAAACGTATCCCAAGATAAAATTTCCGTCCGTGCACAGGTCCCCATATCTTAGAAGAATCAAAATCATCACTCCAAGGTTTATCTGCAGCAATGATCGGATTTTTCTGGGTAAAATCGCCGATATTCTCACAACCGGCATAAATACTCCATTTCCGGAAAAATTTTGTAATCTGTGCATTCATCACCCGGAAAGAATCAAACTGACCGGCTCTCTCATTCTCCAATCCCGCAGGAACCGGAATACGCCCGGGACCATTAAACTGAGTCGTAAAATCAAATTGCCATTTTTTCATATTGGTATAATAGGACAAATTCAGCAAACCTTTATACTTGCTTTGCAAAGGAGCCCGTACCAAACGATCACCGATAGTCATTTTCACATCATTGTAACGATATGCACCCAATACATCAAAACGGGGGATCAATTCGTATTTCACCTCTATCTGATAACAATTGGAATAAGAGTCTCCTGTCAGATTATAAAAATTTACTTTACCCGGTTCTGTCTCATTGTCAGCGATCACCTGATTGGTAAAATCCGTCCTGTAGTAATCCAGATTGATATTCAGCATCCGGTCAAACAAAATGAATTTCCGGTTCAATTGCACTCCAAAATTCCAGGCTTTTTCCATATCCAGTTTATCCAGCTCTCCCGGATTTGTTACCAAAAGCTTATCGTTAATATACACCATATTGGAGGAAGCCAGTAAATAACTGTTATCTGCCAATACGTTAGCCATACGGGAACCATGACCGGCCGACACTTTCAGCATGGTAAAATCATCAGGTGCATAGGCCAAATGCAAACGGGGAGTCACAATCCCACCAAAAATATTGTGATAATCATATCGTAAACCCGCCATTACAGTCAGCTTTTCCCAGAAAGCCCCCGTATACTGGAAGAAAGCTCCGGCAACTTTTTCAGAGCGGTCGAAGAAAGCTGTTTCCGTCTTTTGCTGAGCACTGATCTGAAAATCATTAAAAGACTCATCGTAACGATCATAATTAAATGAAATTCCGGCTGAATATTTCTGATTCTCATTATTTCCAAAAATTGACTGGAAGATATAGTTAGCAAATAAAGTCTGCTGACGTGCCTGATAATCCCTGGCTCCATAATAGGAGTCCTGGTCATGATCCGTATAATTTACCAACACGGCCATACTTGTATTCTCATATTCAGGCATCAGATAACCTAGTTTCATAAATCCTTCATACCGACGAGAATCTATCCCCAGTCCATATAGTTTATCTGCACCAAACTGCCCGCGCATACTCCTCTTAAAACCTTTCTGTCCACCCAAACGGGTTTCATCCAGGAATTTCCCGCCAAATTGCAAAAACCAGGCATCCGTTTTATACTGCCAGCGATTCATGATATTGTACTGCTTTTTCTCCGGCATATCCATAAAACCATCATGATTGGAATCGTGCTGCATATTCAGCCAATCTCCGTGTACTAACAAGGCTGTACTCCATTTATCATTCAAGAGGATGCCTGTATTGGCATTCAGTTCCAGCATTCCTTCGCTGCTTCCATATGCATTTACAAATATCTTCTCACTCGTCGGAGGCTTTTTATAGTCCACGCTGATCTGACCGGCTATTGCCTCATATCCATTGATCACAGATCCTGCTCCTTTGGATACTGAAATAGCACTCATCCAGGGACCAGGCACATAATTCAGACCGTATAAAGCAGAAATACCCCGGAAATTCGGCATATTTTCAGTCATCATCTGCACATATTTACCTGTTAATCCCAACAACTGAATCTGTTTAGCACCAGTCACCGCATCTGCATAAGCTACGTCAACCGAAGCATTGGTGGTAAAGCTCTCTCCCAGATTACAACAGGCAGCCTTACACAGTTCCTCACCGGTAATCACCTGCTCAATAATCGGTCCCCGGGTACTCATGATCGTCGTATTTCCACGAGTCATCACCTTCACTTCATCCAGCATCTCCCCGGAAGCCAAAACAATTTCCAGCTGCTTGTCTGTCCGCTTCACCGACAAGGTATCTGTCCGGTAACCGATAAAACTTGCTACCAAACGCCCTATTTTATTCCATTTGATCGTAAAATTTCCATCCGGATCAGTAACTACTCCTTCTGTTGTTCCGGCCCAATACACATTGGCTCCGGGTAAACCAACTTTTTTTCCTCCGTTCTCTTCTACCACTTTTCCTTTCAATTCCTGGGCAGACACACCCAGGCCGGCAAATAACAATGCCATCAAACACAAATATCTCATATACTATACTACTCTGTTATACAAATATCTTAAACACTCTCCATCACCAACAGAGAGATTAACAAAGATAAGTACACAAAAACTCCTGAGATGGAGGCATCTCCGGGATCTCCTGATCCGGTATAATGTAGTTATTATCTAATACAGGTAAGTTTAAAAAGACCGGCCAGTAAAATTCCGGCAAATATAAGGCATCCGCTCTAAGCTGTATTCCCCGTTCTATGGCAGAAGAATCCGTCAACTTATAAAAAGAATGACGTTGTTGCGGATGGCACTCTTTTTTATGATCAGCAGATCCAGTGGTACAACAACAGGTACATCCTTCTTCACAAGGACAAACTTCTTCCAAAGGCAATAACCGTACAGTAAAATACACATCATTAGAATGTATGCAACTCAACTGAATTACATTCACTCCGACCAGTGCAATTCCTGTTACCAGGAGCACAAACCAATGCAATATTTTTACACCGAATTTCACCATCGTCTGCAAATATATCGTTTTCCGGGGAAAAACAACATATCCAAATAATTCTTGACAGAATTTTAACTTATCGATTGCGTTTTGTCAAAGTCTAAAAAAGTTGTATTTTCGTACGATAAAAATCCAATAACCAAACAAACTTACGACAATGACAAAAAATATACTTTCTGCTCTGTTCGTACTTTTTACCCTAAGCGCTTGTACAAATAAAAATAATGTTAAAATTACGGGGGAAATTAAGGAAGCTGGCAAACAAAAAGTCTATCTGGAACAATTAAATGTTGATAATGCTGTCGTCATTGATTCTACAGAAAGCGACAAGAATGGGAAATTTTCTTTTAAAACAGCAGTTACTCTACCGACATTTTTCAATGTAAAAGTCGGCCCGAAAGAATTTGTAACTTTTATTGCAGAACCAGAAGATCATATCGAAATCAGCGGAACTTACAAAGGACTCAGCAGTAATTACTGGGTTGACGGCTCAGAACATTCATTATGGATAAAACTCTTAAATTTCCAGCTCAACAACACCCAGACAGTCATGGATTCCCTGAAGAAAAAATATGCAGCCTTACCGGCAGAACAGACGACCGAACGACAGGAAGTATCTGTAGCCTGGGACTCCATCATCAATAAGCAGATCAATTTCTCAAAAGACTTTATCTTAAAGCACGCTATTTCCCCGGCATCATATTATGCTCTCTATCAGAAATTTGATAACCAGAATTTTATTCTGACTCCGGAGACCGACCTGCATTCCTATAAAGTAGTTGCCTCCTCCCTCAAAGCCATGTACCCTGAATCACAATACACCAAAGCCATTCTGAAACACCTGGATGAAATCAATAAAGAGATACAGAATCATAAAATCCGCCAACTGATCGTTAACAGTGAGAGTTCACTTCCGGAAATCCGGCTGACAAATATCAAAGGGGACACAGTGGCCCTCAGCTCCCTGAAAGGCAAATACATCATTCTGGATTTTACTGTCCTGAATGTAAAAGATGGGGATACTTACACCAACAATTTAAAACGGGTATACAACAAATATAAAAACAGAGGAGTTCAAATCTACCAGGTTTGTTTGGATCCAAACAAACTTGCCTGGGAAAAACTCGTTAAACAATTCGGCATAGACTGGATTTGCGTTTGGGATCCGCAAGGTTTGCAAAGCCGTGTGGCACAAATGTGGAATGTACAATCCGTACCAGCCAATTATATCATCAACCCGAAATCTGAAATTGTCGGCAAAAATCTGACAGGCAGACGTCTGGAAGAAAGATTAAACGACCTTTTGAAATAAGAATGAATCTTATTTCAAAGGCCGAACGAAGGAGACAGAATGAAGAAAGATAACTTAAAACGTCAATTCCCGAAACAAGAAACCGAACTAAAATTACCAGAAGGGAAAAAAATCTATTTCCTGTCAGATGTCCATCTAGGTGCACCTGTACTAGATAACAACCGGGAAAGAGAATTTCGTCTCGTCCGGTGGCTGGACAGCATACGGCCGGATTGTGGAATACTCTTTCTGCTGGGAGACATCTTTGATTTCTGGTTTGAATACAAACGTTCGGTTCCTAAGGGATACATCCGGTTTCTGGCAAAAATATGTGAATTCACCGACCAGGGTATTCCTGTCCATTTTTTCACTGGTAACCACGATATCTGGGCTTTCGATTATCTTCCACGGGAATGCGGAGTTATCCTCCATACACATAACGAAATTTTCAATATCAACGGCAAACGTCTTTTTATCGGTCACGGGGATGCCCTGAATCCCCGTGATAAAGGTTATCTGTTTCTCTACCGCACTTTTCACAATCGCTTTTTACAACGTTGTTTCCGATGGATTCACCCCGATCTCGGAATCTTGCTGGCACAAAAATGGTCATCCCACTCCCGGCTTGAAAATGGAAAAATAGAGGCGGATCAATTTGCCGGTGAAAACCGGGAAGAGATTGTCCGCTTTTGCAAAAAAGCTTTAGAAATCAGCCATTTTGACTATTTCATCTTCGGACATCGTCACCTGGCCATTGATCTTGCCCTACCCGGAAACAGCCGTTATATAAATACAGGAGACTGGGTCACTTTATATACCTATGCCACTTTCGACGGGAAAAAAACAGAGCTGCACCGAGTTTCAGAATAAATCTGCATTCAAGCATACATTTTATTGTCTGTTTGGTAAAAATTTCTTAACTTACATAGCTAAATCGTTAAATGCGTAAGTTATGTTAGTAAAGATATATAGTGGTGCTCTTCTTGGAATTGAAGCAACGACAATTACTCTTGAGGTCAATCTGTTAAACGGAGCCAAATTCATCATTGTCGGTCTACCGGATAATGCAGTAAAAGAAAGCCAGCAAAGAATAGATTCCGCCTTACGTGAGATCGGTTCCCGCATCCCCGGCAAACGCATTATCATCAATATGGCTCCCGCCGATGTAAAAAAAGAAGGATCATCTTACGACTTACCTCTGGCAATCGGTATCCTGGCAGCAAACGAACAACTCCCGCCCACTGTCTCAGAAGATTGTGTCATGCTAGGCGAACTATCTCTGGATGGAAGTTTGGTGGCAGTGAAAGGAGTACTTCCCATCACCATCAATGCCCGGAATGAAGGCTTCAAAAAAATCATCGTTCCTTTGTCCAATGCCAACGAAGCTGCAGTTGTGGAAGGTATTCAGGTATACGGTTTTTCTCACATCCGGGAAGTGTGCGATTTCCTGAATCAAAAAACAGAATCCCATCCCCAAATTTACCATCCTGATCCGGACGTCCCCGAAGAATCAGTTCCTTACGACTTCAAAGATGTAAAAGGCCAGGAAACCATCAAGCGAGCCCTCGAAATTGCAGCAGCAGGTGCTCACAACTTAATTATGATAGGTCCTCCGGGATCAGGTAAGACCATGCTGGCCCGCCGCCTCCCGGGAATTCTTCCTCCCATGACCACTGAAGAAGCCCTCGAAACTACAAAAATTCATTCCGTTGCCGGCAAACTTTCCCGGGGGAGTTCACTCATCACCACCCGGCCTTTCCGTTCTCCCCATCATTCGATCTCCGACATTGCACTTATCGGAGGAGGTAGTTATCCTCATCCCGGAGAGATTTCACTAGCATCGAACGGCGTACTTTTTCTGGACGAATTGCCCGAATTCAAACGTTCCGTACTGGAAGTGATGCGTCAACCTCTGGAAGACCGGAAAATTACCATCAGCAGAGCCCGTTACAGCGTGGATTACCCGGCCAATTTTATGCTGATTGCTTCTATGAATCCCTGTCCATGCGGCTACTATAACCATCCAACCAAAGAATGTTCCTGTCCGGGACATACCATTCAACGTTATCTGTCCAAAATCTCCGGTCCGTTGCTCGACCGGATTGATATGTACATTGAAGTTGTACCCGTAGAACTGGAAAAAATAACCGGACAACAAGAGGCAGAACCTAGCCAGTCAATCCGCCAGCGGGTCATTGCAGCTCGCAATATTCAAACAGAACGTTTTAAAACCTATAAAGGAATCCATTGCAATGCACAGATGACATCTGCCTTGCTCAAGAAGTTCTGTCCCTTATCCGAATCATGCCTGAACCTGCTCAAAGCAGCCATGCAAAAATTCGGCTTTTCAGCCCGGACATACGACCGGATCATAAAACTGGCCAGAACCATTTCTGACCTGGAAAGTTCAACCGCAATCCTGCCACAACATATTGCCGAAGCCATTCAATACCGGAGTCTGGACCGGGAAACCTGGGGAAGCTAACACAAGCTCTACTCTTCTACACTCTGCTTAATATATCCTCTAAACCTTCAAAATGATTTTTATAATCCTCCAGACTTCTGCGGATCACTTCATAGGCTTCTTCACGTCCGTAAACGTGGGTGATTTCCACTTTATTCTGGCCTTCTTCGCCCGGCATATCCTTATAGGTGAGGAAATAGTGCTTCAGGCGATCCACCACCACATGGGGCAATTCGGAAATATCGTTATAAACATTATAAGTCGCATCGTGTTTCAAAACGGCTATAATTTTATCATCCGCCTCATTGCCATCCAACATGCGGAAACCACCGATTGGACGTACACGGGCAATAATATCTCCGTGTGCAATGGTTCTTTCCGTCAAAACGCAGATATCCAAGGGGTCACCATCGCCACAGATATCAGTCCGCTGGGTCTGCTGCATCGCATATTCTGCCACAAGATCTCCACAGTAACTCTGCGGAATAAAACCATACAAAGCAGGCACAACATTCGAATATTTCTGAGGACGGTCAATTTTTATATAACCACTCACCTTATCTAACTCATATTTCACAGTATCTGTCGGTACCATTTCTATAAAAGCCGTTACAATCTGAGGAGCATCCTCTCCCACTTCCAAGCCATGCCAGGGGTGGGATTTATAGCGCAATCCCATCAAACGCGCAATTGGGTCATTGATTTTATTTCCCATAGTAAATTATTGTTTATAAAACAGTTCCTGCTCGACATACTCGATCAGAATATGAATGATCTTAATATGTATTTCCTGAATACGGTCGGAATATGCACTCCAGGGAACAACGATAGCCAAATCACAAACCTCCTTCATTTTGCCCCCTCCTTTGCCAGTCAGCCCGATCACCCTCATGCCCTTCGCATGCGCAGCCTCTATAGCCGCCAAAATATTCCCGGAGTTACCGGAAGTACTGATGGCCAATAAGATGTCCCCACTCTTACCCAAAGCTTCTATATATTTTGCAAATACGGCATCAAACCCCATATCATTGGATACGCAACTCATATGCGAGGGGTCGGAAACAGCAATTGCAGGCAAAGCCCGACGGTCATGCCGGAAACGCCCGGTCAGTTCCTCCGCAAAATGCATAGCATCACACAGAGAACCGCCATTCCCACAGCTGAAAACTTTCCCTCCCTGGCGGAACATTTCTACCAACATATCCCCGGCAACCTCTACCTGCTGCAAATTTCTTTCATCTGAAACAAAAGCATTCAGCAGTTGCTGTGCCTCTAAAAAACTATTTTTTATTAAACCCATATTTTACATTATTATTCCGCCAGAGCCGACTTCTCCTCCTTCTTCCATTCTACGAGCATTCCTCTCTTCCGGTTCAGCATCTGAGCCGGAATTACAGATTTAATTTCCTCACACAACAATGAAATCAACCGCCGTTTAGTAAAGTGTCTGGAATAGATAACACTGACTTCCCGCAAAGGTCTCGGATCACATAATCCTCTCACCTGTTTCTTTTTAGCTTCAGACATATATTGCAAAGCCAGTTCCGGTATTAATGTAAAACCACCTTCCACATCCACAATTTTCATCAAAGTCTCCAAAGAATTACTTTCAAATTCAAAGGGTAAGTTATTGTGCTGTATCCCGGACATCTCACACAGGTTTACCACCTGATTACGGAAACAATGTCCGTCTCCTAACATCCATATCTCCGGAGTTGCAATATCTTTCAGTTCTATCGATTTTTGTTTCAGCAACTCATGATCCGGGTGGGCATACACCAGCATTTCTTCATAAAATACAGGACATTCTACGATTTTTTCGTCTTTATAAGGTGTGACAAAAAGACCAACATCCAGCATATCCCGTTTCAACCTCCGGATAATTTCTTCAGACACCAATTCCTCCACCTCCACCTTCACGGCCGGATATTTCCGGATATAATGCCCGATAAAAACAGGCAATAGATAAGGTGCCAAAGTGGGTATAATACCTATCTTTAAACTACCTTCCACCTCCTGCTGTTCTTCCTTGATAATCTCTTTAATTCGCTGGGTTGAAGACAGAGTCATCCGGGCCTGTTCGATCAGTTTTGCTCCTATATCGGTAGGCACGACAGGCTGGCGCGACCGGTCAAAAATGATTACCCCCAATTCGTCTTCCAGTTTCTTGATTTGCATGCTCAGTGTGGGCTGTGTCACAAAACATTTGTCAGCAGCAGTAGCAAAATGACGATACTCGTCAATCGCTACAATGTATTCCAATTGGGTCAGTGTAATCATGATTTTCAGCAAACATTATTCAAAAAAGTCCTTCATCTTCCTGAAAAAACCTTTCTTATCTTCTATATTACAGGGTTGCAGGAAAGACCGTCCTTTCAGCTCCTCCATTGTTTTTTTATCTTCCCGTGAAAGATTTTTAGGTATCCACACATTTACTTTCACCAGTAAATCACCTTTTCCATAGCCATTGACATCAGGAATCCCTTTCCCTTTCAAGCGTAAAATCTTACCCGGCTGTGTTCCCGGTTCTATCTTCACTTTTACTTTGCCTTCCAGTGTCGGAATTTCTACTGAATCCCCCAACACAGCATCCGGAAAACCGATAAAAGTATTATATAACAAATCGTTTCCATCCCTGACCAACTCCGGATGTTCAATTTCTTCGATCAATACGATCAGATCACCGTTAACACCCCCCCGGCGTGCTGCATTTCCTTTTCCTCCCAATGACAATTGCATGCCATCCGCCACTCCGGCCGGAATATTCAGGGTAATTACCTCCTCCGACAATTGCACCCCTTCTCCGTTACAGTGAGGGCACTTCTCATTGATAATCTTTCCCTCCCCTTCGCAAGTCGGACAGGTAGAGGTCGTTTGCATCGCACCCAGGATTGTATTCTGCACCCGGGTAACCTGTCCGGAACCATGACAGGTTGAACAGGTCGAATAAGAATTACCGTCTTTAGCACCGGTACCATGACAATGCGTATCGGCAACATATTTCTTAACCTTAATCTTTTTCTCCACCCCGGTAGCCACCTCTTCCAGGGTCAGTTTTACCTTCACCCGCAGATTGGTTCCCCGGTTTACTCTGCGTGCAGAACGTCCTCCTCCGCCAAAACCGCCGAATCCGCCAAAACTTCCGAAAATATCACCGAAATGTGCAAAGATATCGTCCATGCTCATTCCGCCACCACCAAATCCACCAGCACCTGCTCCCATTCCGGCATGTCCGAACTGGTCGTACCGGCGCCTCTTCTCTTCATTACTCAATACATCATACGCCTCTGCTGCTTCCTTGAATTTTTCCTCTGCCCCTTTGTCACCAGGATTCCGGTCGGGGTGATACTGCAATGCTAATTTCCGGTATGCCTTTTTTATTTCAGCAGCATCTGCATTTTTCGACACCCCTAAAACCTCATAATAATCTCTTTTTTCAGCCATCAGTCCAATTTCGATTTCAGTTCTCCGGTTTCAGGTGGAATTACCACCTGAAACCCGGTCCTGAATATTTTAACCATTTTATTTATTAGTCACAAACCCACCTATATGCCAGACGTGAAATAGCACTTTACACGATGCCGGTCTTATTCTCCGACCACAACTTTCGGGAAACGGATCACTTTATCATTCAAAGTATATCCCTTTTGTATACAATCGACAACTTTACCCTTCAATTCTTCTGTTGGGGCAGGTATTTTTGTTACAGCTTCCTGCACGTCGGGATCAAAATCAGTATGCAGACATTCCATCTCCTTCACCCCGTTCTGAGCCAGGAAATCCTTAAAATTAGAATAAATCAGCTCTACGCCTTCCCGTAATGCCGGAACATCTTTTGCAGTTTCCATGCTCTTCAAAGCCCTTTCAAAATTATCCATGACAGGAAGTATCTTTTCCAGAATCTGCTCCCCGGCACTTCTAGTCAGCTCCATTCTTTCTTTCAGGGTTCGTTTCCGGTAATTATCAAATTCAGCAGATAAACGCAGATATTTATCATTGATCTCGTTCAACTTCTGCCCTAGCTCTTCCATTTTCTGATCCTTATCTTCCTTCCGGGATTTTGCATGTTTTTCTCCGGATTGCTTTTTTTCATCTGCAACCTCTTCCTTCTCATGCTTCTTATCTTTCAATTCTTCCTGCTCCTGAGTATCCTTAACTTCTTTAGCCATGATATAATATTTTATGTATTCATTATTCTTATCCAACGTTTTTACGCAAAACGGGTATCTTCGGATACCATAAAAATTACTAAAGCAAAACTAAGCAAAAACTTTGCCAACACCAAAATTTGTCACCCTTGTCTCCATCAACCTGACAATGTGACATCCAAAGCAGATCAGCTAAGACTCAATAACCCTTCATCAGCAAAACTGAAGTATCCGTTCCTTCCCGTAATAATATGATCATACAATTTGATATCCAGCAACTTCCCTCCTTCGGATATCTTCCGGGTAATCATTTCGTCATATGTACTGGGACGCAGACTACCACCTGGATGATTATGAGCTATAATCAGATAAGTTGCTTTCCGTTCCAGCGCCTTTCTGAAAAGCATACGGACATCGATGACCGTCCCGTCCATACCTCCGGAAGACAAACACTCACTTCCTTTAATATAATTGGAATGAGCCAGATAAATCACCCAAAACTCCTCATGCTCCAGATCTTTCATAAAAGAGTGAATATAATGGTAGGCATCCTTACTGCAACGTACCACCGATTCTATCCGCCCGATCTCCAGCCGCCTCCGCCGCCCGATCTCCATAGCTGCAACAATAGAAGCAGCCTTAGCCATCCCCACACCTTTGTATCTGTTCATAAATTCCCGAACCCCGCAAAGAGCCAGGGTATTCAGATCATTACCTGCATCCATCAGAATCCGTCTCGCCAATTCAATGGCTGATTCCCCATCCGCCCCCGAACGCAGCAATATGGCAAACAACTCATTTAAAGAAAGAGCTGCAGGACCTCTTTCAAACAACTTTTCCCTGGGTTGCTCATCTTTTGCCCAAGAACTGATAGGAATACTCGGTTTATCCATAACAAAAGTTTTGAATCAACAATTTATGAAAAATTCCGGAAACAAAAAAGAAAAGAGTATCGGGAAAAGACATGAAAGAAAGGAGATGAGTTTTACTCATCTCCTGTATATGGGTTCTGAACAAATAAACAAATTACAGTTTATTTACATGTAATGCTAACTTTGATTTCAGATTGGCAGCTTTGTTATCGTGAATAACATCTTTCTTTGCCAATTTATCCAGCATAGCAACAACTTTCGGAAAAAGCTCCACAGCAACAGCCTTGTCTGTCGTCATACGCAATTTTTTTACAGCATTACGTGTAGTTTTTGCATAATAACGATTACTTGCTCTCTTAGTTGCAGTCTGTCTGATTCTCTTTTCTGATGATTTATGATTTGCCATCTCTACAAATATAAAAATTCAACTTCTTTAAGTAGTCCGTACGAGAATCGAACTCGTGTTACAAGAATGAAAATCTTGCGTCCTAACCCCTAGACGAACGGACCATAAGGTCTTTCATATTTTAAGTAGTCCGTACGAGAATCGAACTCGTGTTACAAGAATGAAAATCTTGCGTCCTAACCCCTAGACGAACGGACCGTCTTTTTGCTTAGCGGATGCAAATATACGGCAAATTTATTTCCTTCCAAAAAAATCTTCTTTTTTTTTACCGAAAATCTTCTTTTTCTACATAAAACATTATAAATGAATAGCATGTATGCAAAGTCGTATACGTTTAAAAATTGACATCTGACAAATGAGGGGTAAATTATTCCATATTTTGTGTTTAATGCTACCTGCTGATCCTGAAACTGTTTCCATCGATTTATCCGACAACCCCAAATTTACAAATTAATAGTATGCTTACTTTGTCCATACAGAACGAAACTTTTTACACTTTTATTTACATCATTCAATCTGATTCCACCTGTTTCAACTTATTTATTCTACCTTTGCACCATTGATTTCAATTTTCAGCATATGAGCAAATTGTACTTAATTCCTACCCCTGTTGGAAACCTGGAAGACATAACTCTCCGGGCTTTACGCCTGCTGAAAGAGGTGGATATTATCCTCGCAGAGGACACCCGAACGACAGCAAAGCTATTGAAGCATTACGAGATCACCACTCCTTTGCTTTCTCATCATAAATTCAACGAACACCAGCAAGTCGACCGTATTGCAGAGCGCATAGAACGGGGAGAAAATATCGCATTGGTCAGTGATGCCGGAACTCCCGGAATCTCTGATCCCGGTTTTTTGCTGACCCGTACTTGTGTGGAAAGAGGAATAGCAACAGAATGCCTGCCGGGGGCCACTGCGTTCGTCCCGGCTTTAGTCAATTCAGGCTTTCCATGCGACCGCTTTTGTTTTGAAGGTTTCCTGCCTCAGAAAAAAGGACGCCAGAAGAAACTGACAGC